>NZ_JBEPFL010000007.1:0-265063 GCF_040301925.1 Streptomyces sp. NPDC000075 | reverse complement strand
CGCGGGGCGGTCTCCCCGCCCCGCGCGGCGCCGGTCAGATGCCCAGCTGGGCCGTCGTCAGGCGGGAGACGGATTCCTTCTCGCCCTCCAGGTCCACCGCGGCGGCGGCCTGCCGGCCGAAGCAGAAGAGCGTCAGCTCACCCGGCTCGCCCGTCACCGTCACCACCGGCACCCCCTTGTGCGCCACCGCCGTGCGCCCGTCCGGGCGGCGCAGCACCAGGCCCACCGGCGAGCGCCGGCCCGTCAGCCGGGCCAGCTTCTCCAGCCGGGACCACAGCGCGTCCGAGAACACCGGGTCCAGCGTGCGCGGCGACCATTCCGGCTGGGCCCGCCGCACGTCTTCCGCGTGCACGAAGAACTCCACCGCGTTCGCCGCCTCGTCCACCTGCTTCAGCGCGTACACGGACAGCTTCGGCGGGCCGGTGCGGATCAGCCGGATCAGCTCCTCGTACGGCTTGGCCGTGTACTCGGCCATGGCCCGGTCCAGCCGCTCCTTGAGGACCTTCAGCAGCAGCCCGCCCGCCGCGTCCGGCCGGCGCTCGCGGACCACCACGTGCGCGGCCAGGTCCCGGCAGGTCCAGCCTTCGCACAGCGTCGGGGCCTGCGGCCCGGCGGCCTCCAACAGGTCGGCCAGGAGCAGACGTTCGCGCTTCGCATGGGTAGACATACCGGCCAGCCTACGGCCGGGACCCGCCCCGCCGCTGCCCATCAGGCGGACGGAGATCCATAACGGCCGGCGCGGCGCGGCACAATGGGGCCCATGAGTACGTCCCCCCTCGACCCCGCCGTCGCCGCCCGCCTCAAGCGCTCCGCCGACGGCCTGGTCCCGGCCATCGCCCAGCAGTACGACACCGGAGAGGTGCTCATGCTCGGCTGGATGGACGACGAGGCCCTGCACCGCACCCTCACCACCGGCCGCTGCACCTACTGGTCGCGCAGCCGTCAGGAGTACTGGGTCAAGGGCGACACCTCGGGCCACTACCAGCACGTGAAGTCCGTCGCCCTCGACTGCGACGCCGACACCGTGCTCGTCAAGGTCGACCAGGTGGGTGCCGCCTGCCACACCGGCGCGCGCACCTGCTTCGACGCCGATGTCCTGCTCAGCGACGCCGACTAGCCAGTTAGGGTCCCACCCCATGGATCTCGAGACCTTCCGCAAGCTCGCGGCCGACCGCCGTGTCATCCCCGTCAGCCGCCGGCTGCTCGCCGACGGGGACACCCCGGTCGGGCTCTACCGCAAGCTGGCCGCCGAACGGCCCGGCACCTTCCTGCTGGAGTCCGCCGAGAACGGCCGCTCCTGGTCCCGCTACTCCTTCGTCGGCGTGCGCAGCGACTCCACCCTCACCGTCAAGGACGGCGAGGCCCACTGGATCGGCACCCCGCCCGTCGGCGTCCCGGTCGACGGCGACCCCCTGGAGGCCCTGCGCGCCACCGTCCAGGCCCTCCACACTCCGCGTGACCTGGCGGGCGGCATGCCCCCCTTCACCGGCGGCATGGTCGGCTACCTGGGCTACGACATCGTCCGCCGCCTGGAGCGCATCGGGGACCACACGGAGGACGACCTCCGGCTCCCCGAGCTGACCATGCTGCTCACCTCCGACCTGGCGGTCCTCGACCACTGGGACGGCACGGTCCAGCTCATCGCCAACGCGATCAACCACAACGACCTCGACACGGGCGTGGACGAGGCCTACGCGGACGCCGTGGCCCGGCTCGACGCGATGGAGGCCGACCTGGCCCGGCCCGCCCCCTACGCGCCGGCCGCGCTGCCCGAGTCCGAGCTCCCGGCCTTCGAGGCCCTGTGGGGCGGCGAGAAGTACCAGGCCGCCGTCGAGGACGTGAAGGAGCGCATCCGGGCCGGAGAGGCCTTCCAGGTGGTGCCCTCCCAGCGGTTCGAGACCCCCTGCGAGGCCTCCGCGCTGGACGTCTACCGGGTCCTGCGCGCCACCAACCCGTCCCCGTACATGTACCTCTTCCGCTTCGAGAACGGCTTCGACGTGGTCGGCTCCAGCCCCGAGGCGCTGGTGAAGGTCGAGGACGGGCGGGCCATGGTCCACCCCATCGCCGGCACCCGCCACCGCGGCGCCACCCCGCAGGAGGACAACGACCTCGCCGACGAGCTGCTGGCCGACCCCAAGGAACGCGCCGAGCACCTGATGCTCGTCGACCTCGGGCGCAACGACCTCGGACGGGTCTGCGAGCCGGGCTCGGTGGAGGTCGTCGACTTCATGTCGATCGAGCGGTACTCGCACGTCATGCACATCGTCTCCACCGTCACCGGACGGGTCGCCGAGGGGAAGACCGCCTTCGACGTGCTCACCGCCTGCTTCCCCGCGGGCACCCTCTCCGGCGCGCCCAAGCCGCGCGCCATGCAGATCATCGAGGAGCTGGAGCCCTCCCGCCGCGGCCTGTACGGGGGCTGCGTCGGCTACCTGGACTTCGCCGGGGACTCCGACACGGCCATCGCCATCCGTACCGCCCTGCTGCGCGACGGGACGGCGTACGTCCAGGCCGGCGCCGGTGTGGTCGCCGACTCGGTGCCCGAGCTGGAGGACCGGGAGTGCCGCAACAAGGCCGCCGCCGTGCTCCGCGCGGTGGGAGCGGCGAACCGCCTCCACCGCGGCTGAGGGCGTAGGGGATAGTGGGGTACGTGAGTGCCGTACCCCTGTCCCCGAACGCCGACGCCCCCGAGAGCGGGGCCGGCCGCCGCACGGTGGCCGTCGCCCTGCTGCTCGGCGCGCTCGGCGCCACCGTCGTCCTGCTCGCCTCCGGCCGCGTCTGGGCCCGGGGCAGCGCCGCCGTCGGGGGCGGTTCGCTCCCGCTGACCGCCGACGGGCGGGCCGTCACCGGCCTCCCGGCCGCCCTGGCCATCGTCGGCCTCGCCGCCCTCGTCGCGGTGTTCGCCGTACGCGGCCGGGGCCGGCTGCTGGTCTCCGCGCTGCTCGCGCTGAGCGGCCTGGGCGCCGCCCTGTCGGCGGTGGCCGCCGCCGACGACCGCCGGGCGCTGGACGAGCGGGCCGCCGTGGCGACCGCTGACACCGCCGCACGGGTGGTGGAGCTCAGCCATACGGCCTGGCCGTACATCACGGCGGCGGGCGCGGCCCTGATCCTGCTCGCCGGGCTGCTGGCGCTGCGCTTCGGCCGCAGCTGGCCCGCGATGGGCGGCCGCTACGAGCGCGACGGCAGCCCCCGCCGGCGTACGCCCGCGCCGGTGGACCCCGACCGGCCGGAGGACCTGTGGAAGGCCCTGGACCGGGGCGAGGACCCGACGGGCTGAGACCCCGGCCCCGCCCGGCGCGCGGCTCACCCCCTGGAACGGGCCACCCCCCGGTTAATCCGCACCCCGCGTGCGGGACAATGGCACCGAGCGTGCGAGACGTCACGCCCGACAGATCAACGAGGAGCAACTCATGGCGGGCACGAGCCACGGACACACCCCGGCCGCCTGGACCGGTGTCGTCATTTCCTTCATCGGTTTCTGCGTCTCCGGCGCCTTCATGGTGCTGGCGAACCCGGTCGGGTTCTGGGCGGGCCTGGTCGTCGTCGCGCTCGGCGGTGTCGTCGGCCTCGCGATGAAGGCCGCGGGCATGGGCATGCCGAAGCCCGCCTACCGTGACCTCGCCGAGGTCATCGCCGCCAAGCAGCTCGCCGCGAAGGCCTGAGCCTGCCCCCTGGCGCACGGAAGGCGCGGCCCGGTCGGGCTGCGCCTTTTGTCATGAGCGGAGAGAATCAGCGGGTGGACGCCTCCAGTACTCCCCCCGGTCCGGCCGCCGCGCCGTGGCCGCCCGGGCCGCCGGCCCCGGCCCCCGTGCCGGCCTCCCGGGCGCGGCGGCTGGCGGCTCCGGCGCTCACCCTGGCCGGGGCCGTGGCCGCCTTCGCGTACGTGGGCGCCGTGGACCCCAACGAGCCCGGCCACTACCCGGTCTGCCCGCTGTTCCGGCTCACCGGCCTGCTGTGCCCCGGCTGCGGGGGACTGCGCAGCGCGCACGCCTTCGCGCGCGGGGACCTCGTCACGGCCCTGGGGGACAACGCCATGGCCGTCGCCGGCTACCTGGTCTTCGCGGCCTTCACGGCGCTGTGGCTGCTGCGGGCCTTCCGTGGCCGTCCGGTGCCCCGGATCGTCCTGCGGCCGGGCTGGTGGTGGGCGATCGGCGCTCTGGCGCTGGGCTTCTCGATTGTCCGAAACCTACCGATCGGATCCGCTTTGGCCCCCTGAGTTGGCGAAGGGCCTGCCGGACGACTGGAGGAACCCCATATTCCGAGTGTCCAGACCCTGGGACGCCGTGAAGTCCGTGCGGAGGCCGTGGCGACCTGCGGATACCATTTGAGTGCTGACCTTGCAGTGGTACGTGTCCGCAAGGCGGCCGAACGTCATCGACCCGGAAGGGGGCCGCTCGCGTGAGTGTGCTCGACGAGATCATCGAAGGGGTCCGCGAAGACCTTGCCGAACGGCAGGCCCGCGTGAGCCTCGACGAGCTCAAGGAGCGTGCCGCCAAGGCGCCCCAGGCCAAGGACGGCGTCGCGGCCCTGCGCGGCGACGGCGTCAAGGTGATCTGTGAGGTCAAGCGCTCCAGCCCCTCCAAGGGCGCGCTGGCCGCGATCGCCGACCCGGCCGGGCTCGCCGCCGACTACGAGGCGGGCGGTGCGGCGGTCATCTCCGTCCTCACCGAACAGCGCCGTTTCGGCGGCTCCCTGGCCGACCTGGAGGCCGTCCGCGCCCGCGTCGACATCCCGATCCTGCGCAAGGACTTCATCGTCACGGCCTACCAGCTGTGGGAGGCCCGCGCCTACGGCGCCGACCTCGTGCTGCTGATCGTGGCGGCGCTGGACCAGGAAGCCCTCGTCTCCCTCATCGAGCGGGCCGAGTCCATCGGCCTCACCCCGCTCGTGGAGGTCCACGACGAGGAGGAGATCGAACGGGCCGTCGCCGCAGGCGCCAAGATCATCGGCGTCAACGCGCGCAACCTCAAGGACCTCAAGGTCGACCGCTCCACCTTCGAGCGCGTCGTCGGCGAGATCCCGCCCCACATCGTGAAGGTCGCCGAGTCCGGCATCCGCGGACCCCACGACCTGATCGCCTACGCCAACGAGGGCGCCGACGCCGTCCTCGTCGGCGAGTCCCTGGTCACCGGCCGCGACCCGAAGGCGGCCGTGGCCGACCTCGTCGCCGCCGGCGCCCACCCCGCCCTGCGCCACGGGCGGAGCTGACCCCTCCCATGGCCCCCTCCCGCCCCTCCGTCCGCACCCGGCCGGGCCACGGCCCGGCCGGCGTGCCGACGGCGCACGCGCCCCTGGCGCGCGGCTGCCGCCCCCGCGGCTGCCGCGCCCCGGCCCGGCGCGTCCACGGGCGGCGGGTGCGCTATGTGATCGGCTCCGAGCCCGGTCAGGTCAACGGCATGCGATGGCGCGGCGGAGCCGCGTCGTAACGACGGCTCCGCCCGCCCGGCACCCCTGGGCGCCGGGCGCGGCCGACCGCGTACGGCCCGCGCCCCGAGCCGTCCACCGGCTCCCGGCGAGGGCCGCTCCGTCCGTACCCCCACCCCCTCCAGCGGGGTGCGCGGGCGGCGGACCGACGGCGCAATACGGTGCATCCCAGCCACCCGTCGGCATCGCATATCGCACCACGTAGGAGTAGTGGCATGTCCACCAGCTCGTTCTTCATCCCGGACCCGGAGGGGCACGTCCCCAACGCCGAGGGCTACTTCGGCGACTTCGGCGGCAAGTTCATCCCCGAGGCCCTCGTCGCCGCCGTCGACGAGGTCGCCGTCGAGTACGAGAAGGCCAAGGGCGACCCCGCCTTCGCCGCCGAACTCAACGACCTCATGGTCAACTACACGGGCCGCCCCAGCGCCCTGACCGAGGTCCCCCGCTTCGCCGAGCACGCCGGCGGCGCCCGGATCTTCCTCAAGCGCGAGGACCTCAACCACACCGGCTCGCACAAGATCAACAACGTGCTGGGCCAGGCACTGCTCACCAAGCGCATGGGCAAGACCCGCGTCATCGCCGAGACCGGCGCCGGCCAGCACGGCGTCGCCACCGCCACCGCCTGCGCCCTCTTCGGCCTCGACTGCACCATCTACATGGGCGAGATCGACACCCGGCGCCAGGCCCTCAACGTGGCCCGCATGCGGATGCTCGGCGCCGAGGTCATCGCCGTGAAGTCCGGCTCCCGGACCCTCAAGGACGCCATCAACGAGGCCTTCCGCGACTGGGTCGCCAACGTGGACCAGACCCACTACCTCTTCGGCACCGTCGCCGGACCGCACCCCTTCCCGGCCATGGTCCGCGACTTCCACCGGGTCATCGGCGTCGAGGCCCGCCGCCAGATCATCGAGCGCGCCGGACGCCTCCCCGACGCCGTCGCGGCCTGCGTCGGCGGCGGTTCCAACGCCATCGGCCTCTTCCACGCCTTCATCCCCGACGCGGACGTCCGCCTGGTCGGCTTCGAGCCCGCCGGACACGGCGTGGAGACCGGCGAGCACGCCGCCACCCTGACCGCGGGCGAGCCCGGCATCCTGCACGGCTCCCGCTCCTACGTCCTCCAGGACGAGGAGGGCCAGATCACCGAGCCCTACTCGATCTCCGCGGGCCTGGACTACCCGGGCATCGGCCCCGAGCACTCCTACCTCAAGGACAGCGGCCGGGGCGAGTACCGCGCCGTCACCGACGACGCCGCCATGCAGGCCCTGCGCCTGCTGTCGCGCACCGAGGGCATCATCCCGGCCATCGAGTCGGCGCACGCCCTCGCGGGCGCCCTCGACCTGGGCAAGGAGCTGGGCCCGGAGGGCCTGATCGTGGTCAACCTGTCCGGTCGCGGCGACAAGGACATGGACACGGCGGCCCGCTACTTCGGGCTGTACGACGGCACGGAGACCGAGGGGGAGAACAAGTGAGCAACCAGGGCAACGTCGAACTGCTGAGCGCGACCCTCGCCAAGGCGAAGTCCGAGGACCGCGCCGCCCTCGTCGCCTACCTCCCGGCCGGCTTCCCCACCGTCGACGGCGGCATCGAGGCCGTCAAGGCCGTCATCGCCGGCGGCGCCGACGTCGTCGAGATCGGCCTGCCGCACAGCGACCCGGTCCTGGACGGCGCCGTCATCCAGACCGCCGACGACATCGCCCTGCGCGGCGGCGTGAAGATCGCGGACGTGCTGCGCACGGTCCGCGAGGCCCACGAGGCCACCGGCGTCCCGATCCTGGTCATGACGTACTGGAACCCCATCGACCGCTACGGCGTCGAGCGGTTCACCGCCGAGCTGGCCGCCGCCGGCGGCGCGGGCTGCATCCTGCCGGACCTGCCGGTCCAGGAGTCCGCGCTGTGGCGCGAGCACGCGGCGAAGCACGGTCTGGCGACCGTCTTCGTCGTGGCCCCCAGCAGCAAGGACGAGCGGCTGGCCACCATCACCGCGGCCGGTTCCGGTTTCGTCTACGCCGCCTCCCTCATGGGGGTCACCGGCACCCGTGAGTCGGTCGGCGACGAGGCCCAGGAACTGGTCCGCCGCACCCGCGCCACCACCGAGCTCCCGGTCTGCGTGGGCCTGGGCGTCTCCAACGCCGCCCAGGCCAGGCAGGTCGCCGGCTTCGCCGACGGTGTGATCGTCGGCTCGGCCTTCGTGAAGCTGCTGCTGGACGCCCCGGACCTGCCGACCGGCCTGGAGGCCGTGCGGGCACTGGCGGGCGACCTTGCGGAAGGCGTACGCAGGTCCTGACGCGGGACGGGCCCGGATCGGGGTTCTGTAGCCCGATCGGGTGGAATCGGGAGCGGGGAGGCACGCGAGTGCCTCCCCGCTTCGTTTGGCGGAACGTGAGCGAGAAGAACGACGGTGCGAACCGCGATGTGACGAAACGATCGGCCCGGGAGCGACTCCAGGCGGAGCGCGAGCAGCAGAAGAGGAAGGACAAGCGCAGGCGCGCCCTCGTGGTCGGCGGGGCGGTGGTCGGCGTACTCGGCCTCGCCGCCGTCGTCGGCGTGATCGCGGCCAACACCGGCAAGGGCGACAAGTCCGCCAAGGGCCCCGTCGCGGCCCCCTCGGGCGCCACGGGCAAGGACGCGCTCGCCATCCAGACCGGCAAGGACGGCGCCAAGTCCACCCTCACGATCTGGGAGGACTTCCGCTGCCCCGCGTGCAAGGCCTTCGAGGACAACTACCGGGACACCCTCCACGACCTGGAGAACCGGGGCCTGCTCAAGATCGAGTACCACCTGGTGACCCTGATCGACGGCAACATGCGCGGCTCCGGCTCCCTGAACGCCGCGAACGCCGCGGCGTGCGCGCAGGACGCCGGGAAGTTCAGCGCCTACCACGACGTCCTCTTCGTGAACCAGCCGCAGGAGACGGACGACGCCTACGCCAAGAGCGCCAAGCTGCTGGAACTGTCGGGGAAGGTCGACGGACTCGACACCCCCGCGTTCCGCTCCTGTGTGGAGGGCGGCACCCACAACAGCTGGGTCGCGAAATCGCACGAGGCCTTCCGGGCCGGAAAGTTCAAGGGCACGCCGACCGTCCTGCTCGACGGCAAGGACATCTTCGGTGACCAGGCCAACCCGCTGACCCCGCAGAAGCTGAAGGAGAAGGTCGAGGCCAACGCCGGAGTGACCCCGAAGCCGTCGGCTTCCGCTTCCGCCTCCCCGTCGGCCTCGGCCTCGGGGAAGCCGGGCTCCGTGCCGAAGGCTGGCGCCTCGGGCGCCTCGGGCACCGCCGGATCGAAGACGGTGTCCAAGGGGACTACGGAGGACTGAGCCGCGGCGACCGCCGTGTGTGGTTTTGGTTTCAGCTTGCCGGGCGGGTTGCGGAGGCCACCGCCCGGCAGGGTAGCGTCAGCCTTGCCATGACCCTTGCTTACATCCCCAGTCCGTCGACCGGCGTGCTCCATCTCGGGCCGATCCCGCTCCGCGGCTACGCGTTCTGCATCATCATCGGCGTCTTCGTCGCCGTCTGGCTCGGCAACAAGCGGTGGATCGCGCGCGGCGGAAAGCCGGGCACGGTCGCGGACATCGCGGTGTGGGCGGTGCCCTTCGGCCTGGTCGGCGGTCGCCTCTACCACGTGATCACCGACTACCAGCTCTACTTCGGCGAGGGCCGGGACTGGGTCGACGCCTTCAAGATCTGGGAGGGCGGCCTCGGCATCTGGGGCGCGATCGCGCTGGGCGCGGTCGGTGCCTGGATCGGCTGCCGGCTGCGCGGCATCCCGCTGCCGGCCTGGGCCGACGCCCTCGCCCCCGGCATCGCCGTCGCCCAGGCCTTCGGCCGCTGGGGCAACTGGTTCAACCAGGAGCTGTACGGCCGCCCCACCGACCTGCCGTGGGCGCTGAAGATCAGCGAGGGCCCGAACCGGGTCGCCGGCCTCTACCACCCGACCTTCCTGTACGAGTCCCTGTGGTGCCTGGGCGTCGCCGCCCTGGTCATCTGGGCGGACCGCCGCTTCAAGCTCGGGCACGGGCGGGCCTTCGCCCTGTACGTGGCCGCGTACTGCTCGGGGCGGGTCTGGATCGAGTACATGCGGGTCGACGAGGCGCACCACATCCTGGGCCTGCGCCTGAACGTGTGGACGGCCATCGTGGTCTTCGTCCTCGCGGTGGTCTACTTCGTCCTCTCGGCGAAGCTGCGGCCGGGCCGCGAGGAGGTCGTCGAGCCGGAGCCCTCCGGGGGGTCGGGGGACACGGCCGGCTCCGCCGGGGACGCGGGCGGCTCCGCCGGGGCCGGGGACGCCGCTGACGCCCCCGAGGGGCCGAAGGACGCGAAGCCGGAGGCTGCCGCCGCGCCGGCCGAGGAGGACGCGAAGGCCGACGCGAAGCCGGTCGGGCTGACGAAGTCGGCTCCGGAGGCCGACAAGAGCTGAACCCGTACCCGGAGGGGCGTCGCAGGTGCTGCGGCGCCCCTCCGGCGTACCGGGGCTCCGCTGCGCGGGGCGAAGTCCCCTACCCGCCCTTCCTCCGTTCCCCGGGCGCTGCCCGGACCCGTTCCGGGCGCTCCGCGCCCGGTGCGCTCAAACGCCGCGCGGGCTGGAATTTCGCTGCGCGAAATCCAGCCCCGCCGGCGTTTGAGGCGCGGGGGTCTGGGGGCGGAGCCCCCAGGAACGGGGTCCGGGGCCGGACCCGGGGAACGGGCGAAGGGTGGGGCGGGGAGAGGCCCCGCAGGGCTACTGGGGGCGCCGCGCGAGCGACAGGGTGCGGTGGGCCGCCGCCACTACGGCGGGGTCCACGAAGCGGCCGTCCGGGAGGGCGAGGGCCCCCGGCGCCGCCCGGGCCGCCGAGACGATCTCCTCCGCCGCGACGACCTCCTCCGGCCCCGGGAGGAAGGCCCGTTCGATCACCGGCAGCTGCCGCGGGTGGATCGCCGCCCGCCCCAGGAACCCCAGCGCCCGCCCCCGCGCGCAGGAGGTGGCCAGCGCCTCCAGGTCCCGGATGTCCGGGAACACCGACTGCGCCGGCGGCGCCAGCCCGGCGGCCCGGGCGGCCACCACCACCCGGGAGCGCGGCCAGTCCAGCCCGCCCTCCGCGCACACCCCGAGGTCCGCGCAGAGGTCCGCCTCACCCAGGGTCAGCCCCTGCAGGGAAGGGTGCGCGCGGGCGATCTCGTACGCCCGCTCCACCCCCAGCGCGGACTCCAGCAGCGCGTACAGCGCCACCCCGCCCGTCCGGTCCGCGACCCGGACGATCTGCTCCGGGGCGTCCACCTTCGGCAGCCGCAGTCCCGCCAGCCCGTGCAGCCGGGACAGGGCCGTGAGGTCGGCGCCCGCCCAGGGGGAGCCCAGCGCGTTCACCCGGACGTGCACCGGCACCGGCGGGCGTTCGGTGAGCAGCTCGGCGGTGGCGGCGCGGGCGTACTCCTTGCGGGAGGCCGACACCGAGTCCTCCAGGTCCACGATGACGGCGTCCGCCCCGCAGCGCAGGGCCTTCTCCACCACCGCCGGGCGGTCCCCGGGTGCGTAAAGCCAGGTCAGGATCACAACGCACCCTCCGTGCGCAGAGCGGTGAGCTCGGCCCGGGTCAGGCCGAGCTCGGTGAGGACGGCTTCGGTGTCCGCGCCGTGCGGGCGGCCCGCCCAGCGGATCCCGCCGGGGGTCCCGGACAGCCGGAAGAGGACGTTCTGCATGCGGAGCGGGCCGAGTTCGGGGTCCTCGACCTCGGTGACGGTGTCGAGGGCCGCGAACTGCGGGTCGGCCATCACGTCCCGTACGTCGTAGACCAGGGCGACGGCCGCCTCCGCCTCCTCGAAGGCCATGACCACCTCCTCCGCCTTGTGGCGGGCGATCCAGCCGCCGACCGCCTCGTCGAGGACGTGCGTGTGCGCGGCCCGGCCGCTCCCCGTCCCGAACCAGGGCTCGTCGGCCAGCTCGGGGCGCCCGACGAGGCGGACCACCCGCTCCGCGATGGACCGGGCCGACGCGGACACCGCCAGCCAGCGGCCGTCCGCGCTGCGGTAGGTGTTGCGGGGGGCGTTGTTGGCGGAGCGGTTCCCGGTGCGCGGCTGGACGTAGCCGAGCTGGTCGTACCAGAGCGGGTGCGGGCCCAGCACGGTGAGGATGGGCTCGATGATCGCCAGGTCGACCACCTGCCCCTGTCCGGTCCGGTCCCGTCCGGCGAGGGCGGTCATCACGGCGTACGCGCAGGTCAGCGCGGCGATCGAGTCCGCGAGGCCGAAGGGCGGCAGGGTCGGCGGGCCGTCCGGCTCGCCGGTGATCGCGGCGAAGCCGCTCATGGCCTCGGCGAGGGTGCCGAAGCCGGGGCGGCGGGCGTACGGGCCCTGCTGGCCGAAGGCCGTGACGCGGGCCAGCACCAGCCGGGGGTTGGCGGCCGACAGCTCGGGCCAGCCCAGGCCCCACCGCTCCAGGGTGCCGGGGCGGAAGTTCTCGACGACCACGTCGGCGGTGGCGGCCAGCCGCAGCAGGGTGTCCCGGCCGCCGGGCGTGGAGAGGTCGAGGGTGATCGTCCGCTTGTTCCGCCCGAGCAGCTTCCACCAGAGCCCGACCCCGTCCTTGGCGGGTCCGTGACCGCGCGAGGGGTCGGGCCGCGCGGGGTGCTCGACCTTGACCACCTCGGCCCCGAAGTCCCCGAGCAGGGTGGCGGCGAGCGGCCCGGCGAAGAGCGTGGCCAGGTCCAGCACCCGCAGCCCGGCGAGGGGCCCGGGCGCCTGGCCGAGCCCGGCTCCGGGCCCCGGACCCGGGCCGGGGCCGGGGGCCGGGGTGCGGTCCGGGCCGGGGCCCGGGCCGGTGCCGGAGGCGGGGTCGGTCTCCGGGGTGGCCCGGTCGGGGCCCGGGGCGGGGGCGGTGGGGCTCATGGGGTGGCCCCGTCGGCGGCCAGGGCGGCCGTGTCCGTCTCCGTGCGCGTCGGCATCGAGGACTGCGCCCCGGGCCGCTGCACCGACAGTGCCGCCGCCACCGAGGCCCAGCGCAGCGCCTCCGGCACCGGCCGGCCCTCGCCGAGGGCCACCGCGAGCGCCCCCACGAAGGTGTCCCCGGCGGCGGTGGTGTCCACGGCCCGCACCCGGGGCGCGGGCACGGTCAGCGGGGCCCGCCCCCGGGCCGCGTACAGGGAGCCCGCCGCGCCCAGGGTGATCACCACCTCCGGCACCTCCCGCAGCAGTGCCTCTGCGGCCCGGTGCGGGTCGGTGAGCCCGGTCAGCGCGGCGGCCTCGTGCTCGTTCGGGACCAGCAGGTCGGTGGCGGCGAGGAGTTCGGCGGGCAGCGGCTGCGCGGGCGCCGGGGTCAGCACCGTGCGCACGCCGTGGGCGCGGGCGGCGCGGGCGCCCGCGAGCACGGCCTCCAGGGGGAGTTCCAGCTGGAGGAGCAGGCAGTCGGCGGCGCCGATGCGGGAGTCGTCGCCCGGCTCCAGGCCGGTGACGCGGCCGTTGGCGCCGGGGATGACGATGATGCTGTTCGCGCCCTCGTCGTCGACGGTGATGTGGGCGGTCCCGCTGGCCCCCTCGACGGTGCGCAGGGCGGCGGTCTCCACCCCCGACGCGGCGAGGGCCGCCCGCAGCCGTACGCCGAACTCGTCCGCGCCGACCGCGCCGATCATCACCACCTCCCCGCCGAGCCGGGCGGCGGCCACGGCCTGGTTGGCGCCCTTGCCGCCGGGGACGGTGCGGAACTCCCGTCCGGTGACGGTCTCCCCGGGGTGCGGGGCCTTGGGGACGTAGGCGACGAGGTCCATGTTCGTACTGCCGAGCACGGCGATGGCCGTCATGGTAGGGCTGCCTCCTGGGCGGTGAGACGGGCGAGGGTGTCGAAGCCGGCGCCGTCGAAACCGGCGACGGTGGTGGAGAGACGGTTCTTGAGCGGCGCGGTCCACCGCTCCGGGATCCGGTCGGGGGACCCGGCGAGCAGCCCGGCGACCGAGCCGGCGGTGGCCCCGTTGGAATCGGTGTCCCAGCCGCCGGACACCGCCCCGCACACGGAGCGGGTGAAGTCCCCGTCGGCGTGGGTGAGGGCGGCCGCGATCAGGGCGGTGTTGGGTACGGCGTGCACCCAGTGGTAGCCGCCGTAGCGGGCGTGCAGCCGGTCGACGACCCGCTCGAAGTCGCGCTCCGCGCGGGCGGTGCGGATCCCGGTGCGGACGGCCTCGGCGAGGCGCGAGCGGGGCGGTACGACGGCCAGCCCGGCCCGGAGCGCGTCGTGCACGTCGGCCCGGCCGGAGGCGGCCTCGGCGATGGTGGCGGCGGCGAACAGGGCGGCGTAGACGCCGTTGGCGGTGTGGCTGAGGGTGGCGTCCCGCCAGGCCTGTCCGGCGGCGGCGGCCGGGTCGCCGGGGTTGGTCCAGCCGTGGACGTCGGCGCGGATCAGGGCGCCGATCCACTCGCGGAAGGGGTTGTGGTGGGTGGCGGTGAGCGGGGGCTCCAGGCCCAGGAGCAGGTTGCGGTAGGCGATCCGCTCGGCGGTGAAGGCCCGGCCGGCCGGGAGCTCGTCGAGCCAGAGGCGGGCGAGGTCGGCGGTGGTGAATCCCTTGCCGTGGCGCTGGAGGAGGCGCAGGCCGAGCAGGGGGTGGTTCAGGTCGTCGTCCTCGGGCGTGCCGTCGATGTTCTCGGCGAGGGAGGTGCCGGCGGAGCGGCGGTTCCAGGGGTGGGCGGCGAGCAGCTCCGGGGGGACGCCGCGGGCGGTGAACCAGTCGTCGAGCGGCCAGTTGCCGGCGGCCCGGGCCAGCGCCCGGATGCCGTGGAGCGGCAGCTTCTCGACTGGCTTCCCGAGCACGCATCCCACGGCCCGCCCCACCCAGGCGGCCTCCAGCCGGGCCGCCAGTGCGGGATCCACCCGGGCGCCCGCCCCGGGGGCGGCACCCCCCGGCCCCGCCCGCCGGGCCGCAGCGGCTCCCGAGGGGGTGCGCGGGGCGGCGTCGGCGGCGCGGGGCCAGGTCGCCCGGAGGGCGGGCCACGCGGTGGGTTCGCCGGCGGCCGAGGGGACCGGCAGGGCGGCGAGTTCGTCCAGGAGGCGGGTCGCGAGCGCGCGCAGTTCCGGCCCCGCCGGGTCGGGGGAGGCGCCGGCCCGGGCGGGGGCCGGCCGGCCGCCCGCCGCCAGCCAGGCCCGCAGCAGCGGCCCGGCGTCCCGGCCGTCCTCGGCGGCCTGCCGCAGCTCGTGCCCGACGAGGTCCTCGGGCTGCGCCCAGGTCAGCCGTACGAGCTCCGGGCGGCCCGGAGCCGGGTCCGCCCCGGGGCCCGTCGTGCCGGCCGGCGCCCGGTCGCGTCCGGCGGCGGTGTGCGGGGCCCCGCCGCGTGGGGCCGCAGACCGGGCGGGGTCGGTCGTCATCATGGTGACGTGAGGGTGGCGAAGGCGGATTCGTGGGCGCGGCGGCGGGTGCGGTCGCGGGCGAAGACCTCCCGGGCCACCGCCGCCAGCGCGGCCGCCGGGGCGTGCAGGTCCAGCCGGCTGGCCTCGGCGACCCGCTTGGCCCAGCCGGCCGGTACCGCGTCCGCACCGCCCAGCGCGCCCGCGAGCGCCCCCGCCATCCCGGCCGTGGAGTCGCAGTCCCGCCCGTAGTTGACGGCCCCGAGCACCGCCGTCTCGTACGCGCCGTCCGCGACCAGCAGCATCCCGAGCGCGATCGGCAGTTCCTCGATCGCGTGCAGCCGCGAGGGTCGCCGGGCGCCGAGTGAGGGCGCCCGGTAGTCGGGGCCGACCGAGTCGTACGGGGCCACCGCCTCCCGCAGCGGCCCCAGCGCCGACTCGACGTCCCGGTGGCGCAGGGCGGCGTCCCGGACCGCCGCGATGGCCGCCCGGGTGCCGTCCTTGGCCAGGTCCAGCGCCGTGTCCACCACGGAGGCGGCCGTCGCCCCCGGCAGGCACGCCGCCGCCACCGCCGCCGCGAACACCCCGGCCGCCTCCCGCCCGTACGAGGACTGGTGCGCGCCCGCGACGTCCAGCGCCTCGGCGTAGGCGCCGTGCGGATTGCCCGCGTTGACCAGTCCGACCGGCGCCATGTACATCGCCGCACCGCAGTTGACGATGTTGCCGCTGCCGGCCTCGCGCGGGTCGGCGTGCGCGTAGTGCAGCCGCGTCACGATCCACTTCTCGGCGAGGAACACCCGCTGGAGCGGGAGGGCTTCGGCCTCCAGCTCGGGGATCCAGCGCGGGACGGACATCAGGTCCGGTACGAGGTGGTCGGCGATGGCGTACGCGTCCAGGTGGTCCCGTACGGTCTCGTACACCCGCACCAGGGCGTGCGTCATGAGGGTGTCGTCGGTGACGTGCCCGTCGCCCTTGTGGTACGGCGCGATGGGGCGGGCGGTGCGCCAGTCCTCGTACCAGGGGCCCACGATGCCGTGCACGCGGCCGCCGTGCCGTTCGGCGATCTGCTCGGGGGACCAGCCCTCCACCGGTCCGCCGAGGGCGTCGCCGACGGCGGCGCCGACGAGGGAGCCGGTGATCCGGTCCTCCAGGGTGGGGGTCATGTCCGAATCATTCCTTGGGTGAGGTGAGTTCCGTACGGGTGAGGAGCGCGGCGAGTTCGACCAGGTCGGTTCCGGCCAGGCGGGGCAGCGCGCAGCCGGACAGGACGCGGCAGGCCTCGCGCCAGGAGGCGGGCAGGGAGCCGCCGCCGCCCAGGGCGCCGGTGAGGGCGCCCGCGAGGGCGGGGGCGGAGTCGGCGACGCGCGAGAGGCAGGCGGCGGCCGGGACGGCCTCGGCGGCCCGGCCGCGGGCGGCGGTGGCCAGGGCGAGGGCGACGGGGACGGTCTCGGCGGCGGCGATGCCGTAGCTGTAGACGTGGTCCACGATCTGGTGCTCCAGGAGCGGGACCAGGGCGAAGGCGCCCTCCCCGTCGGCGCGGGCGAGCGCGACGGCGTGCCGGGCGTTGCGGCCGATCTCGGTGGCGGCGGGCAGCTGTTCGAGGGCGGCCTCGACGGCGGCGTCGGTGCCGGCCCCGGCCAGGGCGGCGGCGACGGCGGCGGCCATGGCGCGTGCGCCGTGGACCCCGTCCCCGTCCTGGGTGTAGCGGGCGTCGAACTCGGCGAGCTCGGCGGCCGCGCGGGGGTCGCCGGGGTGGACGACGGCGAGCACGCAGGCGCGTACGCAGGCGGCGTCGTCGAAGTAGTGCGGGTTGTCGTGGCCGGTGGCGGGCGGCCGCAGGCCCGCGGCCAGGTTGCCGAGGCCGGCCCGTACGGAGATCCGCGCGCGCATCGGCAGCACGGCGGACTCGACCTCGGGGGCCCGTTCCGCCGCGGCGGCGACCTCGCTGGCCAGGGCGTTCCAGGCGAGGTCGATGGCGGCGCGCATGCGGCGGGACCGGGACAGGTCGCTGAGCAGGGCTCCGGCGGCGGTGAGGACGGACTCGGCGGCGAAGGCGGCCCATTCGGCGTCGTCGGAGGGGCCGAGGCGCAGGGGTTCGGGGGGCTGGTTGAGGGCGATGGGGACGGGGAGGGTGGTGGTGGCGTTCTGCTCGGCGAAGGTGTCGAGCTCGCGGGTCAGGCGGCGGGTCCACTGGGGCATCCGGCTGGCCCGGTGCCGCGCGGCGGGCCACCCGGCGGCGTCGCCTGCGGCGAGCCCGAGCAACAGCCCCTCGATCCGCCGGTCCGCCTCCGGCGGGGCGACGGGGACCGGGGCGGCGCGGGCCGCGTCCGGAGTCCCGGCCGGGGCCGGGTCCCTACGGGCCGCCTCCGGCGGGGCGCCCGCCAGGGCGGCGTCGTAGGGGCCGGCGGCCGGGGCCCCGGCGCGGTGTCCCGGCGCCGGGACGGAACGGGCGGGGTCGTACGGGCGGGCGGTCGGGTGTCCGGCGTCATGTCCCGGCGGCGGGACGGTCTGGAGGGCTTCCGCCCCCGTGACGGGAGGCGGGGTGGCGGCCCCCTTGCCCGGTCCGGCGGTTTCTTCGGCCGCCGGGCGGGGGGCCGTCGGCACGGTCAGGTGCTCGGGTCCGTCGGCGCCCGGGGGCGCGGGCTCCCGGCCCGGTCCTCCCGGCGCCGGGACGGTGCGGGCGTCGCCCGTCTCCGGTCCGGCGGGTGGTGGGGTCATCGGGCGGGCTCCGGGGTGAGGAGGTCCGCGATGTCCAGGACGTGGTAGCCGCGCATCGACGGGAGGCAGCTGCCGCGGACCGGGCCGATGGCCGAGGACCAGTCGGCGGGGATGGCGGCGGCGCCCGACAGGGCTCCGGCCAGGGCGCCCGCCACCGCCGCCGTGGTGTCGGCGTCCCGGCCCATGTTCACGGCCGTCAGGACCGACGCCGGGAAGTCGCCCCCGCAGGCGGCGAACGCCCCGAACGCCAGCCCCACCGCCTCCGGGGCCAGGTCCGTCCACGGGTAGCCCCCGATGACCACCGCCGACCGCACCGCCCGCTCCCCGCGCGGGGCGGCGGTGACCGCGCGGCGCAGGGAGCGGGCCGTCCACGAGTCGGAGGGGATGACCGACAGGGCCGCCGAGACCACGGAGGCGGGGGAGCCCCCGGCCATCGCGGCGGCGACCCCGGCGGCCACCGCCTGCCCGCCGTAGATGCCCTCCCCGTCGTGGCTGACCGTGCCGTCGATCGCCACCAGCCGCGCCGCCTCCGCCGGGCGGCCCGCCGCGAAGACCCCGAACGGGGCCGCCCGCATCGCCAGCCCGTCCGACCACGCGTGCCGGTGCTGCGCCGAGATGGGCGCGGCCAGGCCCCGGCGCAGGTTCTCCAGGGTGCCCCGCTCGGAGAAGCCCGCCCCGCGGAACGGGCCCTCGTCCAGGTCGGCGATCCAGTGGTGCCAGGCCCTCTCCACGTGCGCCACGGTCAGCGCTGAGCCGTGCCGGGCCAGCAGCAGGCCGGAGAAGATCGCGTACTCCGTGTCGTCCGTCCCCGCCGGGTCCTCCGACACGAAGCCCTCGATCCGGCCCCACCGCGCGCGGATCTCCGACGGCTTCATGTTCTCCGCGGGGGCGCCCAGCGCGTCACCCACGGCGAGGCCGAGCAGCGCGCCCCTGGCCCGTTCCAGGAGGACTTGCGGATTGCATGCGACCAGCTCCATGGCGCGCCTCTCCCACGTGATGGGACCCATCATGAGTCCCTGGGGGATTTGTGCCACGCCATGAGGTTTGTCGGTCGCCGCGAAACACCCCCCGAACACCCCCGTCACCCGGTCGCCGATCCGCGAAAGCCCAGGTAAGTACGGCCTTCCTTGCTGGCGGCGGCCGTAAATCGTGCGTAGTTTCGAGGTGTTCAGGGGAGTGCCCGGGGAGGGCACGGCTGCGCGTCGCTTTCGCGTACCCACTCATGCGAAAAGGGGAGATACGCCGCATGTCCATCATCGACACCGAAGCGCCGCTGCACACCGCCCACCGCGACAACCACACCCACCGCGACGTCAACGGCGGCTGGCTGCGCCCGGCCGTCTTCGGCGCCATGGACGGCCTGGTCTCCAACCTCGCCCTGATGACCGGCGTGGCGGGCGGCGCGGTGGCCCCGCAGACCATCGTCATCACCGGCCTCGCCGGGCTGGCCGCCGGTGCCTTCTCGATGGCGGCCGGCGAGTACACCTCCGTCGCCTCGCAGCGCGAGCTGGTCCTCGCCGAGCTCGACGTCGAGCGCCAGCAGCTGCGCAAGCACCCCGTCGACGAGATGGAGGAGCTCGCCGAGCTCTACGTCTCGCGCGGGGTCGAGCCCGCCCTCGCCCGCGAGGTGGCCATGCAGCTGTCCCGCGACCCGGAGCAGGCGCTGGAGATCCACGCCCGTGAGGAGCTCGGCATCGACCCCGAGGACCTGCCCTCGCCGCTGGTCGCCGCCGTCTCCTCCTTCGGCTCCTTCGCGCTGGGCGCGCTGCTGCCCGTACTGCCCTACCTGCTCGGGGCGACCGCCCTGTGGCCGGCCGTGCTGCTGGCGCTCGCCGGGCTCTTCGCCTGCGGCGCGGTGGTGGCCCGGGTGACGGCCAGGTCCTGGTGGTACAGCGGTATGCGCCAGCTTGTCCTGGGTGGTGCCGCCGCCGGTGTGACGTACGTCCTGGGAACCTGGATCGGCGGCGCCATAGGCTAAGAGCCCCGGGAGTGAGACACTATGCAGTACGCAACATAAGTAGTCTCGAATCCGGTGGTTTCACTTCCGCTCCCGCCGGGCATCAGACCAGGGCGCCGGGCAACGATGCCCGTTTCGCGCCGGGACCTTCACCCCGAGTCGTATACGCGGAAAGCTCCCAAGGCCGTTCCAACCCCCGCGATCCCTTGAAGGTCCCTTCTTTCTGCCTCGCGCAGTGTCCGCATGCTGGAACGCCATATCCGCTTCTCGGAATTGCCGTCATCATGTAACCTGCACGAAATTTCGCAGAGGGCCAACGTCGTCCCTCGGCCAGCACATTGCCACGACGACGACGGGAGAGCCGATGCGTTCCGCATCCACGCACTCCGCGACCGGCCCCAGCACCACCGCCTGGTCGCCCATGGACGGTCGCCCCGCCCAGCAGGGCATGTACGACCCGCGCAACGAGAAGGACGCCTGTGGCGTCGGATTCGTGGCGAACCTCACCGGCGAGGCCACCCACACCCTCGTCGAGCAGGCCCTGACCGTCCTGCGGAACCTCGAGCACCGCGGCGCCACCGGCTCCGAACCGGACTCCGGCGACGGCGCCGGCATCCTGTCCCAGGTCCCGGACGCCTTCCTCCGCGAGGTCGCCGGATTCGAGCTCCCCGAGGCCGGCGCCTACGCCGTCGGCATCGCCTTCCTCCCCGCCGACGGCTCCGCACAGGCCGTCGCCGTGGAGCGGATCGAGGCCATCGCCGCCGAGGAGAACCTGACGGTCCTCGGCTGGCGCGAGGTGCCGGTGACCCCCGACCTCCTCGGCAACGGGGCCCGCACCACGATGCCCGCCTTCTCCCAGCTGTTCGTGTCCAACGGCACGACCGGCATCGAGCTGGACCGCAAGGCGTTCGTCCTGCGCAAGCGCGCCGAGCGCGAGGCCGGGGTCTACTTCCCCTCGCTCTCCGCCCGCACCATCGTCTACAAGGGCATGCTGACCACCGGCCAGCTGGAGCCCTTCTTCCCGGACCTCTCCGACCGCCGCTTCGCCTCGGCGCTCGCCCTGGTCCACTCCCGGTTCTCGACGAACACCTTCCCGTCCTGGCCGCTCGCCCACCCGTACCGCTTCGTCGCGCACAACGGCGAGATCAACACGGTCAAGGGCAACCGGAACTGGATGCGCGCCCGCGAGTCCCAGCTGGCCACCTCCGCCTTCGGCGAGGCCGCCCTGGACCGGATCTTCCCGATCTGCACCCCGGACGCCTCCGACTCCGCCTCCTTCGACGAGGTCCTGGAGCTGCTCCACCTCGGCGGCCGCTCGCTGCCGCACAGCGTGCTGATGATGATCCCGGAGGCGTGGGAGAACCACACCTCCATGGACCCGGCCCGCCGCGCGTTCTACCAGTACCACTCCACGATGATGGAGCCCTGGGACGGCCCCGCCTGCGTCACCTTCACCGACGGCACCCAGGTCGGCGCGGTACTCGACCGCAACGGTCTGCGCCCCGGCCGCTACTGGGTCACCGACGACGGCCTCGTCGTCCTCGGCTCCGAGGTCGGCGTCCTCGACATCGACCCGGCCAAGGTCGTCCGCAAGGGCCGCCTCCAGCCCGGCAAGATGTTCCTCGTCGACACCGCCCAGAAGCGGATCATCGAGGACGACGAGATCAAGAACGAGCTCGCCTCCGCCGCCCCCTACGCGGACTGGCTGGAGACCGGCGAGATCGAGCTGACGGACCTGCCCGAGCGCGAGCACATCGTCCACACCCACGCCTCGGTCACCCGCCGCCAGCAGACCTTCGGCTACACCGAGGAAGAGCTGCGCGTCATCCTCGCCCCCATGGCCCGCACGGGCGGCGAGCCGCTCGGCTCCATGGGCACGGACTCCCCGATCGCGGCCCTCTCCGAGCGCCCCCGGCTGCTCTTCGACTACTTCACCCAGCTCTTCGCGCAGGTCACCAACCCGCCGCTGGACGCCATCCGCGAGGAGCTCGTCACCTCGCTGCTCTCCTCGATCGGCCCGCAGTCCAACCTGCTGGAGCCGACCGCCGCGTCCTGCCGCAGCGTCACCCTGCCCTTCCCGGTGATCGACAACGACGAGCTGGCCAAGCTCATCCACATCAACGCCGACGGCGACATGCCCGGCATGAAGGCCGCCACGCTCTCCGGCCTCTACCGGGTCTCCGGCGGCGGCGAGGCCCTCGCCGCCCGGATCGAGGAGATCCGTGCCGAGGCCGACGCCGCCATCGCGGCCGGCGCCCGCCTCATCGTCCTGTCGGACCGCCACTCGGACGCCGAGCACGCGCCGATCCCGTCGCTGCTGCTCACCTCCGCCGTGCACCACCACCTCATCGCCACCAAGCAGCGCACCCAGGTGGGCCTGCTGGTCGAGGCCGGCGATGTCCGCGAGGTCCACCACGTCGCCCTGCTCATCGGCTACGGCGCCGCGGCCGTCAACCCGTACCTGGCCATGGAGTCCGTCGAGGACCTCCTGCGCGCCGGCACCTTCATCGAGGGCATCGAGCCCGAGAAGGCCATCAAGAACCTGATCTACGCCCTCGGCAAGGGCGTCCTGAAGGTCATGTCCAAGATGGGCATCTCCACCGTCGCCTCCTACCGCGGCGCCCAGGTCTTCGAGGCCGTCGGCCTGAACGAGGAGTTCGTCGCCACGTACTTCAGCGGCACCGCCACCAAGATCGGCGGCGCCGGCCTGGACGTCATCGCCAAGGAGGTGGCCGCCCGTCACGCCAAGGCGTACCCGGCCTCCGGCATCGCGGCCACGCACCGCGCGCTGGAGATCGGCGGCGAGTACCAGTGGCGCCGCGAGGGCGAACCGCACCTGTTCGACCCGGAGACGGTCTTCCGCCTCCAGCACGCCACCCGCAACCGCCGGTACGACATCTTCCGCAAGTACACGGACCGGGTGAACGAGCAGTCCGAGCGCCTGATGACGCTCCGCGGCCTGTTCGGCTTCAAGTCCGACCGCCCGTCGATCTCCATCGACGAGGTCGAGCCGGTCTCCGAGATCGTCAAGCGCTTCTCCACCGGCGCCATGTCGTACGGCTCCATCTCCAAGGAGGCGCACGAGACCCTCGCCATCGCCATGAACCAGCTGGGCGCCAAGTCCAACACCGGTGAGGGCGGCGAGGACCCGGACCGCCTGTACGACCCGGCGCGGCGCTCGTCGATCAAGCAGGTCGCCTCCGGCCGCTTCGGCGTCACCTCCGAGTACCTGGTCAACGCGGACGACATCCAGATCAAGATGGCCCAGGGCGCCAAGCCCGGCGAGGGCGGCCAGCTGCCCGGCCACAAGGTCTACCCGTGGGTCGCCAAGACGCGTCACTCGACGCCCGGCGTCGGCCTGATCTCCCCGCCGCCGCACCACGACATCTACTCCATCGAGGACCTGGCCCAGCTGATCCACGACCTCAAGAACGCCAACCCGGTCGCGCGCATCCACGTGAAGCTCGTGTCCGAGGTCGGCGTCGGTACGGTCGCGGCCGGTGTCTCCAAGGCCCACGCGGACGTCGTCCTGATCTCCGGCCACGACGGCGGAACGGGCGCCTCCCCGCTCACCTCGCTCAAGCACGCGGGCGGCCCCTGGGAGCTGGGCCTCGCCGAGACCCAGCAGACCCTGCTGCTCAACGGCCTGCGCGACCGCATCGTCGTCCAGACCGACGGCCAGCTCAAGACCGGCCGCGACGTGGTCATCGCCGCGCTGCTCGGCGCCGAGGAGTTCGGTTTCGCGACCGCGCCGCTCGTCGTCTCCGGCTGCGTCATGATGCGCGTCTGTCACCTGGACACCTGCCCGGTCGGCATCGCCACCCAGAACCCGGTCCTGCGCGACCGCTTCTCCGGCAAGCCCGAGTTCGTCGTGAACTTCTTCGAGTTCATCGCCGAGGAGGTCCGCGAGATCCTCGCGGAGCTGGGCTTCCGCACCATCGAGGAGGCCGTCGGCCACGCCGAGCTCCTCGACACCAGCAAGGCCGTCACCCACTGGAAGGCGCAGGGCCTCGACCTGGAGCCCCTCTTCCACGTGCCGGACCTGCCGGAGGGCGCGGTCCGCCACGCCCTCGTCGAGCAGGACCACGGTCTGGAGAAGGCCCTCGACAACGAGCTGATCGAGCTCGCCGCCGACGCGCTGAACGCCGAGACCGCCGAGGCGGCCCGGCCGGTCCGCGCCCAGGTCGCGATCCGCAACATCAACCGGACCGTCGGCACCATGCTCGGCCACCACGTCACCAAGAAGTTCGGCGGCGCGGGCCTGCCCGACGACACCATCGACCTGACCTTCACCGGTTCGGCGGGCCAGTCCTTCGGCGCCTTCCTCCCCAAGGGCGTGACCCTGCGCCTGGAGGGCGACGCCAACGACTACGTCGGCAAGGGCCTCTCCGGCGGCCGGATCGTGGTCCGCCCGGACCGCGGCGCCGACCACCTCGCCGAGTACTCCACCATCGCCGGCAACACCATCGGCTACGGCGCCACCGGCGGCGAGATGTTCCTGCGCGGCCGCACCGGCGAGCGCTTCTGCGTCCGCAACTCCGGCGCCCTGGTCGTCTCGGAGGGCGTGGGCGACCACGGCTGCGAGTACATGACCGGCGGCACCGCGGTCGTCCTCGGCGAGACCGGCCGCAACTTCGCGGCGGGCATGTCCGGCGGCGTCGCGTACGTCATCGACCTCGACCCGCGCCAGGTCAACTCGGGCAACGCGGAGGCCGTCGAGGCCCCGTCGGACGAGGACAAGCTGTGGCTGCACGATGTGGTGCGCCGCCACGAGGAGGAGACCGGCTCGACCGTGGCCGCGAAGCTCCTGGCTGACTGGGACGCCGCCGCGGCCCGCTTCAGCAAGATCATCCCGACCACGTACAAGGCAGTGCTCGCCGCCAAGGACGCCGCTGAGCTGGCCGGACTCTCCGAGTCCGAGACCACCGAGAAGATGATGGAGGCGGCGACCCATGGCTGACCCGAAGGGCTTCCTCACCACCCCGCGCGAGACCGCCTGCACCCGTCCCGTCGCCGAGCGCGTCAAGGACTGGAACGAGGTCTACGTCAAGGGCTCGCTGCTCCCGATCATCAGCAAGCAGGCCGGCCGCTGCATGGACTGCGGCATCCCGTTCTGTCACAACGGCTGCCCGCTCGGGAACCTGATCCCGGAGTGGAACGACTACGCCTACCGCGAGGACTGGGCGGCGGCGTCGGAGCGGCTCCACGCGACGAATAACTTCCCGGAGTTCACGGGCCGGCTGTGCCCCGCTCCCTGTGAGTCGGCGTGCGTGCTCGGCATCAACCAGCCGGCCGTCACGATCAAGAACGTCGAAGTCTCGATCATCGACCAGGCCTGGGACAACGGCGACGTCACCCCGCAGGCCCCGGAGCGCCTCTCCGGCAAGACCGTGGCCGTCATCGGCTCCGGCCCGGCCGGTCTGGCCGCCGCCCAGCAGCTGACCCGGGCCGGCCACACCGTGGTCGTGTACGAGCGCGCCGACCGCATCGGCGGCCTGCTGCGCTACGGCATCCCCGAGTTCAAGATGGAGAAGGTGCACATCAACCGCCGCATCGAGCAGATGCGCGCGGAGGGCACCAAGTTCCGCACCGGCATCGAGGTCGGCCGCGACATCACGGCGACGGACCTGCGCAAGCGGTTCGACGCGGTCGTCGTCGCGGCGGGCGCCACCGTCTCCCGCGACCTGCCGGTCCCGGGCCGCGACCTCAAGGGCGTCCACTTCGCGATGGAGTACCTCCCCCTCGCGAACAAGGTCCAGGAGGGCGACTTCGTGGCGCCCCCCATCACGGCCGAGGGCAAGCACGTGGTCGTCATCGGCGGCGGCGACACCGGCGCGGACTGCGTCGGCACCGCCCACCGCCAGGGTGCCCTCTCGGTCACCCAGCTGGAGATCATGCCCCGCCCGTCGGAGGACCGCCCGGCGGCCATGCCGTGGCCGACCTTCCCGATGCTGTACAAGGTCACCTCGGCCCACGAGGAGGGCGGTGAGCGGATCTACTCCGTCTCCACCACCCACTTCGAGGGCGACGAGGACGGCAACGTCCAGGCCCTGCACCTGATCGAGGTCGAGTTCATCGACGGCAAGCTCACCCAGAAGCCCGGCACCGAGCGCGTCCTCCCCGCGCAGCTGGTCACCCTGGCGATGGGCTTCACCGGCACCGACCAGGCCAACGGCCTGGTGGAGCAGTTCGGCGTGGACCTGGACGAGCGGGGCAACATCGCCCGCGACGCCTCGTACGCGACCAACGCCGACGGCGTCTTCGTCGCCGGCGACGCCGGCCGCGGCCAGTCGCTGATCGTGTGGGCCATCGCGGAGGGCCGCTCGGCCGCCCGCGGCGTGGACCGCTACCTGACGGGCAGCAGCACCCTCCCGTACCCGATCAAGCCGACGGACCGCTCGCTGATGGTGTAACCCCTCATACGGTCCGTACAACGAAGTGCGGAACTCCGACACCGCGCCCGCCACGTCCCCGACCAGGGGTGGCGGGCGCGGTGGCGTTCGGTAGTCGTATGAATGCGTTCGGCTGATCCGCCAGGTTGGCCGGGGCTACGCTTTCTCGCAGGCAAGGGGATTGCGGAAGCGGGGAGTTGGCTCATGGCCAAGTCGAAGGACGAGGGCGCCGCGCAGAGTCCGGAGGAGTTCGCCCGCGAGGAGCTGCGGCGGCACCGCGAGGCGGCCAGGATGACCCAGGAGGGTCTGGGCGAGCGGATCTTCGTGAGCGGGTCGTACGTCGGGCAGATGGAGTGCGGCACGCGACGGTTGAGGCCGGAGCTGGCGGTGCTGATCGACAGGGAGCTTGGCACTGGGGACTACTTCACTCGCCTGTCCAAGGCGTTCAAGCGCCGATGTGAGGACTACTGCGCCGAAGCGGCTGAGCTGGAACGTGTGGCGACGGCTATCTACGAATACGCCTCCACTCTGGTTCCCGGGTTGCTCCAGACTGCCGACTATGCCCGGTCCTTGATGTGGGGTGGTAATCCCACCGCGCTCGCCGAGTACATTGACGGTCTCGTCGATTTTCGTCTGTCGCGCGCAAGGCTGCTCGACGATCCGGCCACCCCGGAAATGTGGGTCGTCCTGCACGAAGCGGTACTGCGGACGGCAGTCGGGGGACCTGGTGTGATGGCCGCGCAGTTGCGGCACATCTCCGCATTCGTCCGGGGTCATCGGATCACCATGCAAGTGGTGCCTTTCGCGGCCGGTGCCCAAGGGGCCCTGGGATCGCTGGTGACCATCATGCAGTTCGTTGACGCGCCCGACGTGGTGTACACGGAGGGGCCCCGTGTGGGGCAGCTGCTCGACTACCCCGCGCTGGTCCGCCAACACTGGAAACTCTACGATTTGGCAAGGGCTGCCGCGCTGTCGCCGGAGGCGTCCCTGGCCTTGATCGAGTCGGTGGCGGAGGAGTACGCGAAATGCGCGCAGACATGAACGGCCTGTCTTGGAGGACGTCCTCGTACAGCGGCTCCGAAGGCAACAGCTGCGTAGAGGTGTCCGACGATCTCCCCGGTGTCGTCCCCGTCAGGGACACCAAGCTCTCGGGCGTCGGCCCGGTGCTGCTGTTCCCGGCGGCCGCGTGGGCTCCGTTCGTCCAGGCGGTGAAGGACCGAGCCTGACCCCGTCGCCCGGCCGGGCACTGCTCCGGCCGGGCGGGGTGCGGGGGCTTCAGGTGCCGTCGGCTTCGCCGCCGTCCCGGCGGGTTTTGCGCTCGGCTTCGTCGAGCTCCCGCATGCGGCGTTCGATGCCTTCCTTCAGGCTCTCCCGCTCCGGCGGCTCGGGTTCGGCCTTGGGCCGGCGGATCTGCTCGCGCAGGCGGTCCGCGCGCTCCTTGCGTTGCTGGGCGTCCTCACTCACGACGGCCTCCCTGGCAGGCGGGCTGAGGGTCGTACCGGAACGATTGTCCTCCTCGCTGCCCCTTACTTCCCCTTGGGCTTGCTCTTGGCCTTGTCCTTGTCCTTGGTCTTGAAGGCCTTCGCCGCCGGATTTCCCGCCTTCAGCCGCTCGATCTCGGCGCGCCACACGCCGGCCCGGGCGCTGGTGGACTCCTTGACGCGGGCCGTGAGGGTCCGCGCGGCCATGTACTGCTTGGAAGAGGGGCCGCTGGCGGCCAGACGGCTGACGGTCTTGGTCTGGGCGTCGATCGCCTCGCGGATGCTGCCGCTGCCCGACAGCTTGCCGAGCTTGCGGAACTTCGGTTCCTTGCTGTCGAACCAGATCTGCTGCCACCAGTCGCCCGTGGCCGAGTCCTCGAAGCTGATGTATCCGCCACGCAGGATCGTCCTCGGCGCCTGGATGTGGCCGCCGAAGCTGTAGCGCGTGCCCGGGACGGTGACCGGGTCGTAGAAGCGCGGGGTGAAGAAGTCGGAGACGAGCAGGCCGTTGATGGTGTAGCCGAACTCCTCGGCCTCCGAGGGGTCGGCGACCTCGACGAGGAACCGGGCCTGTCCCTGGTCGGGGTGGGGGGACTTGCCGGACACCAGACGGTTCCCGAACGGGTCGGCCAGCATTTCCAGCATCTCGTGGCTCGCGGTCAGCGACCAGCTGTCGCTGTACTCGATGAGGGAGTACGGCTGCTTGTTCTCGTCCGTGTGGTACCCCGCCGCGCCGGGTACGTCGTCGACCACGATCAGCGGCCAGTAGCCGACGGGCACGTCCTCCAGCCGGTCGAAGGCGTCCACCGTCGCGTTCACCTGCCAGAGCGGCGCGAAGTCGCGGGTCGCCTGTTTCTGGAGCGCGGCGGCGACCCGGGTGATCTGTGAAGGGGTGATCGTGTTGCTCTTGGTCTCGGAGACGAGGGCGAGCTGGTGGATGAGCATGGGTGCGGCTGACCTTCCGTTTCGCGGCAGCGGCGGCCCGGCCTGGAACCACTTCGGCTCCCACGGCCGCCAGACCCGTCGAGCTTCACCGAGCGGCGGCCCGATCGCGCGCGCACACGTCCGAACGTGCGGAGATACGACCCGAATGGCGGTTTCGCGAAAGCTGTTTAGCGTTTAAGGAACTGAACCCCGTCGCCCGGACGGGGTCATGCGCGGGGCGTCGCGGCCCCGGTGCGCGGGACGCCGTGTAGCAGTGGGCCCCATGCCCTCCCGCACCCTGGCGCGCCGCCTCCTCGGCGCGGCCCTGCTCCTGCCCCTCCTGCCCCTCGGCCCCCTCGTGCTCCCGACCCCCGCCCTCGCCGCCGACGGCGGGCGCGCCGTCGACTACCGGGGGCTGCACCTGACCCTTCCCGCCGGCTGGCGGGTCGTCGACCTCGACCGCGACCCCGGGGCCTGCCTGCGCCTGGACCTGCCCACCCTCTACCTCGGGCACGCCGGCGCCCAGGCCCGCTGCCCCGGACCGCGTGCCGTGGCCACCCGCGCCGACACCCTGCACCTGGAGCCCCTCGCGGACGCCCCGCCGCGCGCCGACGTCCCCACCCTGGCCGTCGGCGGCGGGGCCGCGCTGCCGGCGGCCGAGGGGGACAGCGGCGAGGTGCGGTACGCCCTGCGCGGGCCGGGGGTGATGGCCACGCTCTCGTACGGGGCCGCACCGGAGGCCGTCCGCACCCTGCTCGCCCACGCCGTCGACGCGGTCGGGGAGCCGCCCGGACGGCCGCAGGACGCGGCGGAGGAGGCGGCCGCGGACGCGGCGGACACGGTGACGGCACTGACCGCGACGGCCGCGGCCCCCGTCCCCGCCCGCGCCCAGGGCGCCTTCACCGGCGAGGGCTTCGACGCCTGCACCGCCCCCTCCCGGTCCGCCATGGACACCTGGCGGGCCGGCTCCCCCTTCGGCGCGGTCGGCGTCTACATCGGCGGCCGCGCCCGCGCCTGCGCCCAGCCGCAGCTGACGGCCGACTGGGTGCGCCGGCAGCTCGCGGCGGGCTGGCACCTGATGCCGATCTGGGTGGGCCCGCAGCCCTGGAACAGCAGCACCACGGGCCTGTCCACGGACCCCTCCGAGGCGAACGACCAGGGCCGCGAGGCCGCCGAGGGAGCCGCCGGGGCGGCCCGCGCGCTCGGCCTGCCGCCCGGCACCCCGCTCTACGCCGACCTGGAGAACTACGACGACCGCGACACCTGGGACGCCCCCGTCGTCGCCTACGTGACCGCCTGGACCGTACGCCTGCACGCGCTGGGGTACCACGCGGCCGCCTACGTCTCGGCGAGCTCCGGGGCCAAGGCGCTGGCCGCACACTACGCCCAGGCGCCGGGGGCGATGCCGGACGTCCTGTGGGTGGCCCGCTGGAACGGCGCGGCCTCCGTCACCGACGCCGACATGGGCCTGACCCCCGGCGCCGCCCAATGGCCCGGTCCGCGCCGGGCCCACCAGTACAAGGGGGACCACGACGCCACGTACGGCGGGGTGACGATCAACATCGACCGCAGCCGCGTGGACGTGGACCCGGCCGCCCTCACCCCGCTCCCCGCCCGGGCGACGGCCCCCGGCACGGCCCGCGAGCCGGCCACCGCGAAGGCCCCTCGCCCCGCCCGTAAGCCCGCCGTCGCCCGCGCGCCGCGACCCGCCGGGACGCGGGTCAGCTGAGCGGGACCTCCCGGGCGGGTTCGTCGTCGTCGCCCCGGCGCAGGACGCGCGGTCCGCCCGCCGGGGTCCAGGTGCGGACGACCAGTTCCTCGCCGTCGACCCGGGTGTGGACCACCTCGGTCAGGTCGGCGTGGAAGAGGTGGAAGGGGTGCGGGCTGCCCTTCTCCTCCGCGTACCGGTGCAGCTCGGGCGGATCCACGATCTCCACCGCCCGCCCCGAGATCCGGACGTCCCCGTCGGGCGTCCTGTCGCCCGGCCCCGGGTTGGTGTGCAGGGCGAACCGGGGGTCGCGGCGGAGGTCGCGGGCCTTCATCGAGCCCGCCATCATGCCCAGCCACAGCTCGCCGCCGCGGAACTCGACGTTCAGCCCGGTCACCCGGGGGGAGCCGTCCTTGCGCAGGGTGGCCAGGACGTGGTGCGGGAACCGCTCGAAGCGGGCCCGCACCACCGCCGCGAACTCCGGTTCCGCCTTCTCGAACGCCGCCCAGTTGTTCATCGTCATACGTCCATCAAAGCGCGCCGCCCTGACGGCGGCCGGTCAGGCGCGCACGATGCCCGCCCGGCGCGCCGCCGCCAGCCAGGCCGGGAACTCGGCCACGAGGCGGTCGTACAGTTCGGCGTCCGGTACGGCGCGCGGGTCGGCCCCCGCGTGGAAGTAGCCCGCGTTGTCCACCACCCGTTTCTGCGGCACGGGCAGCTCGTCCAGGCGGCGCAGGAAGTCGAACTGGCTGCTGCGGGTGTTGCCGAAGCCGACGAACTGCCAGAACAGGGGCAGCCGGGCGGCCTTGCAGAGGTACCTCTCCGCCGCGAGCTTGTTCACGGGGCCGCCGTCCGTCTGGAAGACCACCAGGGCCGGGTCGGTGGAGCCCGAGTCCAGGTAGTGGTCGATCACGGCGTCCATGGCGAGGTGGTAGGCGGTCTTGCCCATGTGGCCGAGACCGGCGGCGATCGCGGTGACCCGTCCCTCGTGGCCGTCGAGGGAGATCTCCTCGACCGCGTCGACGTCGGTGGAGAAGAAGACGACCGGCACCCGGCCGTCGGAGTCGAGGTGCGCCGACAGGCCCAGGACCCGGTCGGCGAGGGCCTGGACGCTGCCGTCGTCGTAATAGGGGCGCATGGAGCCGGAGTAGTCCAGGACCAGGTAGACGCAGGCGCGCCCGCCCTCCAGGCCGTGGGCGCGCAGGGAGGTGCCGGCGGACTTGTACAGGTTGACGAGGGCGGGGGCGGCCCGTTCGACCTTGCGGAGGTCGATGGCGCTGCCGGGGCCGGGGCCGGGGCCGGGGCCGGGGCCGGGGCCGGGGCCGCTGCCGGGGCCGCCGGCGGGTGCGGTCACGGGGTGCGGTCCGTTCCGGTCGTGCCCGGCGCGTCCAGGGTCTCGATGTCCTTCAGCATGGCCGCCGCCAGATCGCGCTCGGAGGCGTAGTACCGCTCGGCCCACTTGAGGGTGAGGGTGGGGTACGCCCAGGCCTCCTCCTCCTGCGCGGCCGCCGCGTCGGCCTCCGCGCCGAGGCGCATCCCTTCGGCGAACTCCTGCTGCCGGAGGAGGAGTTCGCGCATCTGCCGCGGCTCCAGCAGATGGCCCAGCCACAGCCGCAGCATCGGCCCGTGCTTGAGCACGGGCGGGTCGACGGGCGTCTCGCGCGCCCAGCGCCGTACGGCGTCCATGCCCTCGCCGGTGATCCGGTACACGCGCTTGTCCCGGGTCCCGGTCTCCTGGGCGACCATCCGGGAGGCGGCGTAGCCGGCCTTCTCCAGGCGCTTGAGCTCGCTGTAGATCTGGCTGAAGGAGGGGCTCCAGTAGAAGAAGCGCAACGACCGGTCCGACCACTTCTTGAGGTCGTAGCCGGAGAGTTCCTCGCCGAAGGAGAGCAGCCCGAGGACCGCCCAGCCGGTCGCGGGGAGTGCGCGCCGGGCCGCCCCGCCGGGGGTCGCTGCTGCCGTCTCGTCTGCCACGCAGCGCAGTCTACGACCGGTTCCGCCGGGATCCTTCCCTCTGATGGGTGTGCCTGCTAGAAGTATTTCGATTAGTCATATGGCTATGCGGCACCACCCCCAACTCCCGCCTTTCGCTTGGAGGAAGCGTGATCTCGCTGGACGGGAAGGTCCTCGTCATCACCGGCGCGGGGCGCGGTCAGGGCGCCGAGGAGGCCCGGCTGTGCGCACGGGCCGGGGCCCGGGTGGTCGTCACGGACGTCCGGGAGGAGGAGGGCCGGGCGGTCGCCGCGGAACTGGGCGGCCGGGGGCTCTTCGTACGGCACGACGTCACCGACGCCGGCAGCTGGGCCGGGGTGGTGCGGGAGGCGGTGACCGCCTTCGGGACGGTGTCGGCGCTGGTCAACAACGCCGCCCTGTGGCGCACCGCGCACATCGAGGAGCAGAGCCCGGAGGGGTTCGAGGAGCTGTTGCGGGTCAACCTGCTGGGCCCGTTCCTCGGCATCCGGGCGGTGGCCCCGGTGCTGCGCGCGGGCGGGGGAGGCTCCGTCGTCAACGTCTCCTCGACGGCGGGGCTGGTCGGGATCCCGGGCCACGCGGCGTACGGGTCCACGAAGGCGGGCCTGCGCGGGCTGACCCGCGCGGCGGCGCTGGACCTGGCCGGGGACGGGATCCGGGTCAACTCGGTGCACCCGGGCGCCATCGACACGCCGATGGTGGCCGGGGCGGTCGGCGGGCGGGACTGGTCGCACGTGCCGCTGGGACGGATGGGGCGGCCGGAGGAGGTGGGGGAACTGGTGCTGTTCCTCTGCTCGGAGGCCTCCTCGTACGTGACGGGGGCGGAGTTCGTGGTCGACGGGGGGATGACGGCGCGATGAGCGGGGACGGCGTGAAGGGGGACCGGCTGTCGCCGCAGGCGCGGCGGCTGTGCGACGCGATGTCCGCGGTCTTCCCGGAGCCCGGGGACGTGACGGCGTCGCGGGCGGCGGTGACGGCGGCCGGGCGGGACCGGGCGGTGGCGACCGGGCGGGGCCGGGCCGGGGTGGTGGCGGACGGGGTGCGGGGGCCCGGGGCGGGGGCGGACGGGGCGCGGTGGCCCCGGGCCGGGGTGGTGCGGGAGGGGGTGGCTTCGGGGGTGCCGGTGCGGGTCTACGATCCCGCGCCGGGCGGGCGGGGGCGGGTGCTCGTCGTGTACCTCCACGGCGGGGGCTGGGTGATGTGCGGGCTCGACACGCACGACGCCCTGTGCCGCGAACTGGCCGCGGCCTCGGGGGCGGTGGTCGTCTCGGCCGGCTACCGGCTGGCCCCGGAACACCCCTGGCCGGCGGCGGCCGACGACGCGCTGGCGGTGCTCCTGTGGGCCCGCGCCGAGGCGGGCCGGCTGGGCTGCGACGCGGAGCGGGTGGTGGTGGCGGGGGACTCCAGCGGGGGCAACCTGGCGGCCGTCACCGCGCTGCGGGCACCGGAACTGGTCGCCGGCCAGCTGCTGGTGTACCCGCCGCTGGACGCCTCGATGGGTTCCGGGTCGGTCACGGCGTACGGGCGGGGGTACTTCCACACCGCCGCGCACATGGCCTGGTACTGGGACCAGTACGGCGGCGACCCCGCCCACCCGCACGTCTCGCCGCTCCGCGCGCCGGACCTGTCCGGGCTGCCGCGCACGCTGATCGTCCTGGCCGACTGCGACCTGCTGCGGGACGAGGGGCTGGAGTACGCGCGCCGGCTGGGGGAGGCGGGGGTGGACTGCGAGGTCCGGCTCCACCCGGGGGTCTTCCACGGCTTCCTCGGCCTGCCGCTGCCGGCCGGGGCGGCGGCACGCGCGGGGGCGGCGGCCTGGCTGGCCGCAACGGGGCGGCGGGAGCAGGGGAACGGGGCGGCCGGATTCGAACCGGCGTCCTCCTCCTGAGCAGGGAGGCGCAACGACCTCTGTGCTACGGCCCCGTCCTTGCGGACGATCGTAGAGGAGTAGGGGGGCGGGGTGGCCGGATTCGAACCGGCGTCCTCCTCCATGCTGTGTAGGCGCACTACCTCTGTGCTACGACCCCGCCCTTGTGTTCGATCTTAGGCGGTCGAGTGGCGGGTGCGCACGGGGGTTTCCCCGGCATGATGTGTTCATGCCTGGATTCCTCCTGCGCACCTGCCTGCTCCTCGCCGTGGAGTCCGGGGCCGCCGCACTGCTGCGCGATCCCGGGACGCCGTGGATCCCCGTCCTGCTGGCCGTGTTCGTGGCCGGCTCGGCCGTACCGCACGGCACCGACGCGGAGTTCGCGGCCCGGTTCCTCGTCGCGACCACCGCCGTGGGCGTCGCGCGGGTCGGGGCCACGGTGTGGGAGGGGCACGGGGCCGTGGCCTCGGCGGGGCTCGCGGTGCTGCTGGTCCTCCAGACGGGGGCGCTGCTGCGGCTGTCGGTGGGCAGGCGGCGCCGTCCGGCGCGACGCCGCCGTCGCTGAGGGGGTCGTCCCCCGCCCCGCCCCCTGGCGGGGCTGCGGAGAATGGGGGGATGACGACTCGTGCCCGGTCCTTCGATGCCGCCGCCGCCCTCTACCACGCCTCCCGCCCCGGCTACCCCGACGCCCTCTTCGACGCCGTCGAGCACCTCGCCGGGCAGCCGCTGCGCGGAGCCCGCGTGGCCGACGTCGGCGCCGGGACGGGCATCGCCAGCGCCCTGCTGCACGCCCGGGGCGCCCGGGTGCTCGCCGTGGAGCCGGGCGACGGCATGGCCGAGGAGTTCCGCCGCGCGCACCCCGCCCTCCCGGTCGTGCGCGGCGACGGGAACCGCCTCCCGCTCGCCACCGGCGGCTTCGACCTCCTGACCTACGCCCAGTCCTGGCACTGGACCGACCCGGCCCGCTCCGTCCCGGAGGCCCGCCGCGTGCTGCGCCCGGGCGGGGCCCTCGCCCTCTGGTGGAACGACCTGGACCCCTCCGTCCCCTGGATCGCCGAGCAGGACGAGCGGATCGCCCGCCTGTTCGGGGCGCGGCCCGGGCCCCAGCCGCGCGAGGATCCGCAGGAGCTCGGCCTCACCACCCGCGAGGTCCGCTGGTCGCGCCGGATCCCGCTGGACGCGCACCTCGCCAACCTCGCCAGCCACTCCGCCTTCCTCCTCCTCGGAGAGCCCGGCACCCGGGAGTTCACCGGGGCCGAGCGGGCGCGGCTGCTGGAGCTCTTCCCCGACGGGACCGTCGAGGAGGCCTACGTCGTCACCCTGCGCGTGGCCGTCGTCTGAGCGCCGGACTCCAGCCCGCGCACCACCTCCGCCCGGCACTCCGCCGGACCGCCCCACGCGTCGCGCAGCGGCCGGGCCTTGCGCAGCCACAGCGACAGGTCCAGCTCCTCCGTGTAGCCGACCGCGCCGTGCAGCTGGAGGGCGGTGCGGGCGGCCGCGTACGCCGCCTCGCCGGCGGTCAGCTTCGCCGCCGCGACGGCCCCGTCCGCCAGGGACAGCGCGGCCGCCCACAGCAGCGGCCGGGCGAACTCCAGGTCCAGCAGGGTGTCGGCCAGCCGGTGCTTGACCGCCTGGAAGCTCCCGACCGGCACCCCGAACTGGGTGCGCTGCTTCACGTACTCCACCGTGCGCCCCAGCAGTGCCTCGCCGACGCCCAGGCACTGGGCCGCCGTCAGCAGCCGCGCCCACCGCGCGGCCACCCGGGCGGCGGCCGCCACCGCCGGCCCGGCCGCCAGCAGTTCCCCGCCCGCCGCCGGGACGCCGAGCCCGCGCGTGGGGTCCAGCGAGGCCAGCCGCTCCCCCCACCCCGGCGCCAGCCACAGCCCACCGGCGGCCGGGGCCGCACCGGCCCCCGTGCCCGCCGCCCCGCCCGGCGGCGGCCCGGACGCCGTCACCGTGAGGCAGCAGCCCGCCGCGTCCGCGTCCAGGGCGTACGGGGAGCCGCCCGGCAGGGTCAGGGTGGCCGGGGTCTCGCCCGAGAGGAGCCCCGGGAGGAACCGTTTCGCCGGGCCCTCCTCGCCGAGCCGGGCCAGCTCCCCCAGCAGGACCACCGCCGCGGCCGTCTCCACCGCGGGACCCGCCACCCCCGCCCGTCCCAGCTCCACGAAGCCGAGCGCCAGCTCCACCGGCAGCGGCCCCAGCCCGTCGTACTCCTGCGGCGCGGCCAGCGCCCACAGGCCCGTACCGGCCAGCCGGGACCACAGGGCCAGCCCGGGCCCCCGGTCCCCGGCCGCCCAGGCCCGTGCGGTCGCCGGGACCTCCGCCGCGCCCAGCAGGGAGCGCAGGGTCCGGGCGAAGTCGGACTGTTCACCGGTCGGCAGGAAGTGCATCAGCGGCGGCCCTTCGGGAGGCCGAGCAGCCGCTCGGCGATGATGTCGCGCTGGATCTCGTTCGTCCCCGCGTAGATCGGCCCGGCCAGCGAGAACACCCACGGCTCGGCCCACGGCCCGTCCGCCAGCTCCGCGTCCGGACCCAGCAGGTCCAGGGCCGTCTCGTGCAGGGCGATGTCGTACTGGGACCAGAACACCTTGTTCAGGCTGGACTCGGCGCCGATCTCCCCGCCCGCCGCGAAGCGGGTGGCCGCGGCCCAGGTGAACAGCTCGTAGGCGCGCGCCCCGACCACCGCGTCCGCGACCCGGTCGCGCAGCGCCGTGTCCGCCGGGTCCCCCTTCTCCCGCCACAGGGCGGCCAGCCGGCCGGCGGCCGCCAGGAACCGGCCGGGGGAGCGCAGGGTCAGCCCGCGCTCGTTGCCGGTGGTGGACATCGCGATCCGCCAGCCCTGCCCCGGCTCCCCGATCACGTCCTCGTCGGGGACGAAGACCCCGTCCAGGAAGAGCTCCGCGAAGGCCGGCTTGCCGTCGAGCCGGCCGATGGGCCGCACCGTCACACCCGGCGCGCGCAGGTCGAACATCAGGTACGTCAGCCCGTGGTGGGGTTTCGCGGCCCCCGGGTCGCTGCGGAAGACGCCGAAGGCCCGGTCGGCGAAGGCGGCCCGCGAGGACCAGGTCTTCTGCCCCGACAGCAGCCAGCCGCCCTCGGTGCGCTCCGCCCGGGACCTCAGCGAGGCCAGGTCGGAGCCCGCCTCCGGTTCCGACCAGGCCTGCGCCCAGATCACCTCGCCGCTCGCCATGGACGGCAGCACCCGCGCCCGCTGCTCGGGCGTGGCGTGGTCGAAGAGGGTCGGGGCGAGCAGGCTGATCCCGTTCTGCGAGACCCGGCCGGGCGCGCCCGCCGCCCAGTACTCCTGCTCGAAGACCAGCCACCGCTCGATGTCCGCGCCCCGGCCCCCGTACTCCTCGGGCCAGGACACCGCCGACCAGCGGTCCGCGTACAGCTCCGCCTCCCACTCCCGGTGCGCCGCGAAGCCCTCCTCCGTCTCCAGCGAGGGCAGCGGGCCGTCGGGCACGTGCTCGCGCAGCCAGGCCCGGGCCTCGGCCCGGAAGGCCGCCACCTCGGGGGAGTGGTCGAGATCCATCAGCCGTCCGCCTCCTTCGGGAGCCTTCCCTAACAAGTGTTTGGTAGGTTAACGTACGGCCATGAGCAGCGTCGAGGAGTTCCGCAACGAGGCGCCCGCGTACGTCCCCGCCCACGGCCTGCTGCGCGGCCGCACCGCCGTCGTCACGGCCGCCGCCGGGGCCGGGATCGGCGGGGCCACCGCCCGCCGCTTCCTGGAGGAGGGCGCCCGCGTGCTGATCGGCGACGCGCACGCCCGCCGGCTGAAGGAGACCGAGACCGCCCTCGCCGCAGAGTTCGGCGCGGAGCGGATCGCCTCCCTGCCCTGCGACGTCACCGACGAGGACCAGGTCCGGGCCCTCTTCGCGCACGCCGAACGGCTCCACGGCGGCCTCGACGTCCTCGTCAACAACGCCGGGCTCGGCGGCACCGCCGACCTCGTCGACATGACCGACGACCAGTGGGACCGCGTCCTCGACGTCACCCTGAACGGCACCTTCCGCTGCACCCGCGCCGCCCTGCGCGCCTTCAAGGACTCCGGCCGCGCGGGAGTCATCGTCAACAACGCCTCCGTCGTCGGCTGGCGCGCCCAGACCGGCCAGGCCCACTACGCCGCCGCCAAGGCCGGCGTGATGGCCCTGACCCGCTGCGCGGCACTGGAGGCGGCGGCGTTCGGCGTACGGGTCAACGCGGTCGCCCCGAGCCTGGCCATGCACCCGCACCTGGTGAAGGTCACCAGCGAGGAACTGCTCGCCGAACTCACCGCCCGCGAGGCCTTCGGCCGGTACGCCGAGCCCTGGGAGGTCGCCAACGTCATCGTCTTCCTGGCCAGCGGCTACTCGTCCTACATGACGGGTGAGACGGTCTCGGTCAGCAGCCAGCGCGCCTGAGCGCAGAATGGGCCCGTGCCAACGAACAAGCCGACCGCAGAGCCGACCGCAGAGCCCGCCGCAGAGCCCGCCGCCGTGCCGCGTGCGAAGAAGAAGCCGCAGGTGACCCCCTCGCCCGAGCGGCGGCGCGAGCTCCTCGACACCGCCGCCGAGGTCTTCGCCGCCCAGGGCTACAACGCCACCACCGTCCGCAAGATCGCCGACGCCGCCGGGATGCTCGCCGGCAGCCTCTACTACCACTTCGATTCCAAGGAATCGATGCTCGACGAGATCCTCTCGGCCTTCCTGAACGAGCTGTGGGACGGGTACGACACCGTCCTCGCCGCCGGCCTCGGCCCCCGGGAGACCATCGAGGCCCTCGTCACCGAGTCCTTCCGGGAGATCGACCGGCACCGCGCCGCCGTCGCGATCTACCAGAAGGAGGCCCGCACCCTCTCCGCGCAGCCCCGCTTCCACTACCTCTCCGACTCGCAGGTGAAGTTCGAGAAGGCGTGGCTGGGGACGCTGGAGCGGGGGGTCGCCGCCAAGGTCTTCCGGGCCGACCTCGACATCCGCCTCACCTACCGCTTCGTGCGCGACACGGTGTGGGTCGCGGCGTCCTGGTACCGGCCGGGCGGACAGCACAGCCCCGAGGAGATCGCCCGCCAGTACCTGTCGATGGTGCTCGACGGGATCGCCGTACGCCCCTAGGAAACAGCAGCCAGCAGAGGAGCCCCCGATGCCCGAGGCCTACATAGTCGACGCCGTGCGCACCCCCGTCGGACGGCGCGGTGGCGGCCTGTCCCAGGTGCACCCCGCGGACCTGGGGGCGCACGTCCTCAAGGCACTCGTCGAGCGCACCGGGGTGGACCCGGCCGCCGTGGAGGACGTGGTGTTCGGCTGCCTCGACACGGTGGGCCCGCAGGCCGGGGACATCGCCCGGACCGCCTGGCTGGCCGCCGGGCTGCCCGAGGAGGTCCCCGGGGTCACCGTCGACCGCCAGTGCGGCTCCTCCCAGCAGGCCGTCCACTTCGCCGCCCAGGGCGTGCTCTCCGGCACCCAGGACCTGGTCGTCGCGGGCGGGACCCAGAACATGTCGATGATCCCCATCGCCTTCGCCTCCCGGCAGGCGGCCGAACCCCTCGGCCTCACCGAGGGCCCCTACGCGGGCTCGGCGGGCTGGCGCGCCCGCTACGGCGACGCCCCCGTCAACCAGTTCCACGGCGCGCAGCTCATCGCGGAGAAGTGGGGGATCTCGCGCCGCGACATGGAGGAGTTCGCCCTCACCTCCCACCGGCGGGCGGTCCGCGCGATCGACGAGGGCCGCTTCGAGCGCGAGACCGTCCCGTACGGGGACGTGCGGGTGGACGAGGGACCGCGCCGCGACACCACCCTGGAGAAGATGGCGGGGCTGAAGCCGGTCGTCGAGGGCGGCACCATCACGGCCGCCGTCTCCTCCCAGGTCTCCGACGGCGCCGCCGCCCTGCTGATCGCCTCCGAACGGGCGGTCGCCGAGCACGGCCTCACGCCCCGCGCCCGGATCCACCACCTGTCGGTGCGCGGCGAGGACCCGATCCGGATGCTGTCGGCCCCGATCCCGGCCACCGCGCACGCGCTGAAGAAGACGGGCCTGACCCTGGACGCCGTCGACCTGGTCGAGATCAACGAGGCCTTCGCCCCGGTGGTGCTGGCCTGGCTGAAGGAGACGGGCGCCGACCCCGCCCGGGTGAACGTCAACGGCGGCGCGATCGCCCTGGGCCACCCCCTGGGAGCGACCGGCGTGAAGCTGATGACCACGCTCCTGCACGAGCTGGAGCGCACCGGCGGCCGCTACGGCCTCCAGACGATGTGCGAGGGCGGCGGCCAGGCCAACGTGACGATCATCGAGCGCCTCTGAGTCCGGTGGCCCCGCCCCGCCGGCGGGGCCGTGGCGGCGGGGCGCAGCGGGATCCGGGCGAGGTGTGCTAGCTTGGTGGTGTTGCAGTTGTGGTACCCATGAACTTTATGTGCGCCTGACGGGATTGCTCCGCAGGCGCTTTTATTGTTTTTGCCGGAATCTCCCGGATGGGGCCCTTGCCGCCTATTCAGGAGATTTAACATGGCACTTGGCACCGTGAAGTGGTTCAACTCGGAAAAGGGCTTCGGCTTCATCGAGCAGGACGGTGGCGGTCCGGACGTCTTCGCCCACTACTCGAACATCGCCACCCAGGGCTTCCGTGAGCTCACCGAGGGCCAGCGCGTGTCCTTCGACGTGACGCAGGGCCAGAAGGGCCCCCAGGCGGAGAACATCGTCCCCGCCTAATTCCTCCAGCACGCCGGGGTCCGCACCGAGAGGTGCGGGCCCCGGCTTGTCTGCTGTCTCGACCTTTGTTTGCACCTGCCGGTTCTAGGACGGTGCCGGTTTCAGGAGGGCTTTCTCGCATGACCAGCTCCAGCTCCGCACGACCCAGCCGCCGCCCCACCCGGGGACGAGGAGCGGCCCAGGGGCGTCCGAAGGCTGGTGCGGGACGGCAGAAGTCCGCCCCCGCTCCCCGGCCCCAGGAATTCACCATGCCCGAGCCGACCGTCCCGGCGCTGCCGGCGATCGCCGCGTTCGAGGACATGGACATGCCCGAGGCGCTGCTGAAGACCCTCGCCGCCCAGGGCGTGACCGAGCCGTTCCCGATCCAGGCCGCGACGCTGCCGAACTCGCTCGCCGGCCGTGACCTGCTCGGCCGCGGCCGCACCGGCTCCGGCAAGACCCTCGCCTTCGGCCTGGCGCTGCTGGCCCGCACCGCCGGCCGCCGCGCGCAGCCGAAGCAGCCGCTCGCGCTGGTCCTCGTACCGACCCGCGAGCTCGCGCAGCAGGTGACCGACGCCCTGGCCCCGTACGCCACGGCCGTCAACCTGCGCACCACCACCGTCGTCGGCGGCATGTCGATCAACCGGCAGTCGGGGGCCCTGCGCCGCGGCGCCGAGGTGCTCGTCGCCACCCCCGGCCGCCTCAAGGACCTCATCGACCGCGGTGACGCCGACCTCTCGCAGGTCTCGATCACCGTCCTCGACGAGGCCGACCAGATGACCGACATGGGCTTCATGCCGCAGGTCACCGCCCTGCTCAAGCAGGTCGAGCCCGAGGGCCAGACCATGCTGTTCTCGGCGACCCTCGACAAGAACGTCGACAAGCTCGTCAAGATGTTCCTGACCGACCCGGTCGCCTTCTCCGTCGACCCGTCCGCCGGCGCGGTCAGCACGATGGAGCACCACGTCCTGTACGTCATGGACGAGACCGACAAGAAGGCCGTGGCCACGCGCATAGCCGCCCGCGACGGCCGGGTCATCATGTTCGTCGACACCAAGCGAGGCGTCGACCGCATGGTCAAGAAGCTCCTCGCCGAGGGCGTGCGCGCCTCCGGCCTGCACGGCGGACGCTCCCAGCCGCAGCGCAACCGCACCCTGGACTGGTTCAAGACCGGCGAGGTCACCGCGCTGATCGCCACCAACGTGGCCGCGCGCGGCATCCACATCGACGACCTCGACCTGGTCGTCAACGTCGACCCGCCCACCGACCACAAGGACTACCTGCACCGCGGCGGCCGCACCGCCCGCGCCGGCGAGTCCGGCAGCGTGGTCACCCTGGTCCTCCCCGACCAGAAGCGCGACATGACCCGCCTCATGTCGGACGCCGGGATCTCCCCGCGCACCGCGCAGATCAAGTCCTCCGACGAGGAGCTCGCCGAGCTGACCGGCGCCCGCGAGCCCTCCGGCATCCCCGTCGTGCTGGAGGTCCCCCAGCCGCCCGCGCAGCCCAAGGCACGCAACGGCTCCGGCTCGGGCTCCTCGCGCCGCCGCTCGGGCGGCGGCCAGCGCTCCGGCGCCTCCGCCGCCCCCGCCTCCGGCGGTCGCGGCCGCCGCTCCGGCTCCGGCGCGTCCGGCGGCACCAACCAGGCCCCCGCCGGCTCCGGCTCGGGCCAGTCCCGGCGCGGCCAGGGCGGCCAGGGCTCCGGCTCCGCCGGCCAGTCCCGGCGCGGTACGGGCGGCTCCGCCTCCGGCGGCGGCGCGGCCGCGGCCTCGGCGCGCAGCCGGGTCGGCACCCAGGGCCGGCGCCGGGCGGTCTGAGCCCCGGACCCCTGAAGCACACACCGACGACGGCGCCGGGCGGAACACCGCCCGGCGCCGTCGCGCGTCACCCGGTACGCGTCAGCGGACCAGCTTGTCCTGGAGCTTCGACAGCGTCCGCAGGTCCAGGCCCAGACCGTCCGTCAGATAGCCGTAGAAGCTCCCGTAGTCGGCCTCCATCCGCGTCGTCGCGGCGTCCAGGTAGTCCTGGCGGACCTCCTGGAGCGGGATCAGCAGGTCCGGGTTCTGCATCCGGCCCGACTGCTTGAGACCCGCCCGGACCTGGGCGTCGTACGCGGCCCGGAAGGTGTTCGAGGCCAGGTAGTCGCTCTCGGCCGTCTCCTTCGGCACGGCCAGCGCGCGCAGCAGGACGTAACTCATCCAGCCCGTCCGGTCCTTGCCGGACGTGCAGTGGTAGAGCAGCGGACCCTGGTCGCCGTCCGCGATCTCCCGCAGGGTCGCCGCGAACCGCGCCCGGTTCTCGGCGCTCGTCACGAACGTGCGGTAGACGTCCCGCATGTAGGCCTCGGCCCGCCCGCCGCCGAGCATCTGCTCCTGCTTGACGGGGTCGCCGCTGGATATCGCGGCGACGAGGGTGGCGTACAGGCCCAGGTCGCTGACCGGGCGGGAGGTGACGGTGAGCCCCGGCGGCAGCTTGTCGGCGCCGTCGTACTGGAGCTCCGTCGGAATGCGGAAATCGACGGCCTTCGTGAGGCCGAGACCGGCGACGGTGGTGATGTCCGCCGCGGTCAGCTTGCTCAGGGCGTCGGAGCGGTAGACCAGCCCCTGGCGGACCCGGCCGCCGGTGTAGGTGGCGTACCCGCCGACGTCCCGGAGGTTGACGGCTCCCTGGAGGGGGATCTGCCGGATCGCCGGGGCCGGCGACTGGAGCCGGTGGTGCCTGGCACCGGGCGCGGCTGCGGGAGCCGCCGCCGCGTACGCGGTGGCGGGCAGGGCTGCGACGACGAGCGCGGCGGCGGTCGCCGCGGTCGCCAGGCGGATGCGGGCACGTCTCATACGGACGACTCCTGTGACGGAGAAGGGATCACCCTGGTGGTGGCAGGGTGCCGAGCGGGTGCGGACCGGCGGCGTGCAGCCGGTCCAGCACGGCGTGCGCTTCGGCCATGACGCGGCCGACGAGCTCCGCGCACGACGGAAGGTCGTCGATCACCCCCGCGACCTGGCCCGATGCCATGACACCGAGGTCCGTACGGCCCTCGACCATGGACGCCTTCAGGAGCATCGGGGTGTTCGCGGCGAGCAGGACCTGGCTCCAGGACAGGTCCTTGCCGTGTTTCATCGCCAGGCCGTCGCGCACCATCCGGGACCAGGACAGCCCCGACAGCCGCCGGAACCCGGCCGCGTGCCGCACCGCCCGCGCCAGCGCCCGCGCACGGCCCGCCCGCTCCAGGGAGGCCACCAGCTCGGTGCGCAGCATCCGGTGCGGCAGCCCGTCCACGGCGGTGGTGACGGTGACGTCCTTGACGGTCGCCTTCAGGTACTCGGCCTTGACGGCGTCCGGGACGGTCGAGTCGGAGGTCAGCAGGAACCGCGTGCCCATCGCGATGCCGGCGGCCCCGTACGCCAGGGCCGCGACCAGCCCGCGCCCGTCGCGGAAGCCGCCCGCCGCGACGACGGGGACGTCCACCGCGTCGACCACCTGCGGCAGCAGCACCGTCGTGGCCACGTCCCCGGTGTGCCCGCCGCCCTCGCCGCCCTGCACGATCACCGCGTCGGCGCCCCAGGCCGCCACCTTCTCGGCGTGCCGGCGGGCCCCCACCGAGGGGATCACCACCACCCCGGCGTCCTTGAGCCGGGCGATCAGCTCCCGGGACGGGGCGAGGGCGAACGAGGCCACCCGCACGCCCTCGTCGATGATCAGCCGGACCCGCTCGGCCGCGTCCCCGGCGTCCGCCCGCAGGTTGACCCCGAACGGCGCGTCCGTACGGGAGCGCACCTCCTGCACCGCCGCCCGCAGCTGATCGGTCGTCATCGTCGCCGAGGCCAGGATGCCCAGCGCCCCCGCCTCGGCCGCCGCCGACACCAGGCGCGGGCCGGCCACCCAGCCCATGCCCGTCTGCACGATCGGGTACCGGACCCCGACCAGCTTGGTGAACGCCGTCTCCAGCTCCCTCGCCGCCACGTCAGCCCCGCACTTCCCGGTCGCGCAGGCCCTTCGGGTCGATCACCTCGCGGATCAGCCGCAGCTCCTCGGCGGAGGGTTCACGGGTGTACGGGACGTCCGCGCCGATCGCGAGCTCGAACCCGGTGGCCGCGCGGACCTCCTCCACCGTGACCCCCGGGTGCAGGGAGGCCAGGCGCATCGAGCGGCCGGGGCCGCCGAAGTCGAAGACCCCGAGGTCGCTGACCACGCGCGGCAGCCGGTGGAAGCGGGACGCCGAGGGCCCGGCCGCCCCGGCGCGGTCGTACCCCACCCCGCTGACCATGTCGACGCGCTCGACGAACACCCTCGGCGAATGCCGGGGCACCCAGTAGCTCACCGGGTTGTTGAGGGTGTTGACGGGGGCCCCGCGCACCCCGAGCAACTGGCGGGAGGGCCGCTCCCAGTCGCCGATGCAGGAGATGTTCTGGTTGCCGTACCGGTCGATCTGGCTCGCGCCCATCATCACGTGCCGCCGCCCGCCGGTGACCATGGCCAGGTGGCGGCGGTACGGCAGCCAGCCCTCCACCGTCCCGTCCAGGCCGACCAGCATGGCCTCGCCGTCGGTCAGCAGCAGGTCGGGGGAGAAGGTCCGCTTGGCCAGCCGGGCCCCGAAGGATGGGATGGGGCCCATCGGGCTGGCGAGGACCTCCCCGTCGCCGCGCCAGGCCTCGGCGCAGGCGATCACGCAGTACTCGGCGCGCGTGGTCATCGCTGTTCCTCCTGCCAGGTCCGGACGGCGCTCTGGTAGTCGTGCTCGCCCGCCCCGGAGAGGAAGCGGGCGGCGAACTCGGGCCAGGGGGTGGTCGCGTAGAGCTTCTGGAAGGCCTCGTCGCGGTCGTAGTCGGGCACGCAGGAGGTGAAGTGCGCGCCGTTCGGGGTCTCCACCACCCCGGTGACCGAGTGCCGGCTGACCAGGAGGGACTGCGGGGGGCCGGACTTGGCGAGCTCGGCGCTCTCCACCAGTTGCTCGCAGGAGAGGTACGCGGTGTCGGCGGCCTCGCAGAAGAGGTCGTCGAAGTACGGGTCGGGGCCCAGGTACTGGCCGTTGCCGAGGCGGTCGGCGCGGTTGAGGTGGACCAGGGCCGCGTCCATGCGCAGGGCGGGGACGGCGACGAACTCCTCGCCGTCGGCGTAGGGGGAGGTGACGGTGCGCAGCTCGGGGTTGACCCGCATGACGTCGGAGCCGAGGCCGGCCCGGACGGGCAGGAAGGGCAGCCGGTTCGCGGCGGCGTGCAGGCCCCACATGAACATGGCCTCGTCGTACTCGGTGAGGGCGAGGGAGCCGCTCTCGCGGGCCGCCCGGAAGTGCGGCTCCAGAGCGATGGAGTCCAGGGTGGCGAAGGGGGCGATCAGGCGCCGGATCCGCCCGGCGGCGGCGAGGAGACCGACGTCGGGGCCGCCGTAGGAGATTACGGTGAGATCGGTGATCCCGGAGCGGAGCAGTGCTCTCACCAGGGCCATCGGCTTGCGCCGGGAGCCCCAGCCGCCGATGCCCAGGGTCATCCCGCTGCGCAGCCGTCCGGCGACCTCGTCGGGGGTCATGGTCTTGTCCGTCATGCGGTGCCTCCCTGTGCCTTCCCGAAGGTGTCGCGGACCCGGTCGGCGACGCCGCTGAGGTTGGCCTCGAAGGTGAACCCCTGCTCGAAGCGGTAGCTGCGGCGCACGTCGACGGGGTCGATGCCGTTGATGGCGGCCTTGGCCAGCCGGATGAGGGTGCCGTCCTTCTTCGCGATCTCGGCCGCCAGTTCCAGGGCGGCGGCGGACAGTTCCGTACGGGGGACCACCCGCCACACCGAGCCGTGGGCGTGCAGTTCGGCGGCGGTGGCGGTGCGGGAGGTGTAGTAGAGGGCGCGCATCAGGTGCTGCGGGACGAGCCGGGCCAGGTGGGTGGCGGCGCCGAGGGCCCCCCGGTCCAGTTCGGGCAGCCCGAAGACGGCGTCCTCGGAGGCGACGATCGCGTCGGCGTTGCCGGCCAGGCCGATGCCGCCGCCCAGGCAGAAGCCGTGGACGGCCGCGACGACCGGCACCTCGCACTCGTAGACGGCGGCGAAGGCCTCGTAGCAGCCCCGGTTGGCGCCGATGAGGGCGGAGTGGCCGGCGTCGCGCTGCATCTCCTTGATGTCGACCCCGGCGTTGAAGCCCCGGCCGCCGGCGGCCAGGACCACGCAGCGGACCTCGGGGTCGCGGCCGGCGGCGCGCACGGCGTCGGCGAGCTCGTACCAGCCGTGTACGGGAAGGGCGTTGACGGGCGGGAAGTCCACTGTGACGAGTGCGATGCCCTTGTCCGGGCCGGAGGTGGAGACACCCATGAGCGGATCAGCTACCTTTCCACCAAACATTTGTTAGGTGAGGAAGGTAGCAGCCGATGGAGCTCAAGGGGAGGGTCGTGGTCGTCACCGGCGGAACGCGGGGCGTCGGCGCCGGGATCGCCCGCGCGTTCCTCGCGGCGGGGGCGGAGGTCGCCGTCTGTGCCCGGCGCCCGCCGGACCGGCCGGTGGCGCAGGGCGGCCGGGAGGCCGCGTTCACCTCGGTGGACCTGCGCGACCCGGCCGCCGTCGGGGAGTTCCTCGACGGGGTCGCGGGGCGGTACGGGCGGCTCGACTGCCTGGTCAACAACGCCGGCGGGAGCCCGTACCGGCTGCTGGGGGAGGGCGGGCCCGAGCGGCACGCGCGGGTCGTCGCCCTCAACCTGGTGGCGCCGATGACGGCCTCGCTGGCCGCCTACCCGTGGCTGAGGGAGAGCCGGGGGTCGGTGGTGATGATCGGCAGCGTCAGCGGGACCCGGCCCTCGCCGGGCACGGCGGCGTACGGGGCGGCGAAGGCGGGGCTGGAGAACCTGGCCCGCTCGATGGCCGTGGAGTGGGCCCCGGAGGTACGGGTCAACTCCCTCGTCCTCGGCATGGTCCGCACCGAGCTGGCGCACCTGCACTACGGGGACGCGGCGGGCGTCGCGGCCGTCGCCGCCACCGTGCCGCTGGGCCGGCTGGCCGAGCCCGCGGACGTGGGGGAGGCGGCGGTGTTCCTGGCCTCGGACCGGGCGGCGTACGTGAGCGGGGCCGCCCTGCTCGTGCACGGCGGCGGGGAACGCCCGGCGTTCCTGACGGCGGCGACGGCCAACCGGGCGCCGGCCGGCGGCGGAACGCAGGGGCCGCCGGCGGCCGGGCATGCGGACCGGAGCGCGGACGGGCGGACGGGCGGACGGGCGGGCGGACCGGGCGGACCGGGCGGACCGGGCGGACCGGGCGGACCGGGTGGGTCAGGCGCCGGTCGGGCAGGGGGTGCGGGCGGGCCGGCGGGGTGACGCGGGCGGAGTGACGGGCCGGCCGGAGGGTGACCGACAGGGAGGCCGGGCGGGTGGCGGGATGCGGGGCCGGTGGCCGGACGGGCCGGCGGATGCGGATCGGAGTGAGGAGAACCTGCATGGGTATCGCGGACGGACGTGTGGTCATCGTGACGGGCGCCGGGCGGGGGCTGGGCCGGGCTCACGCCCTGGCCTTCGCGGCGGAGGGGGCGCGGGTCGTCGTCAACGACCTCGGGGTCGGGCTCGACGGCCTCCCCGGGCCCGGCGGTCCGGCCGCCGGGGTGGTGGAGGAGATCCGGGCGCTGGGCGGGGAGGCGCTGGCGCACGGCGGGGACGTCGCCACCACCGAGGGGGCGGACTCGCTGGTGGCCTGCGCCCTGGACGCCTTCGGGCGGCTGGACACCCTGGTCAACAACGCCGGGTTCCTGCGGGACCGGATGCTCGTCAACCTCGGGGAGGAGGACTGGGACGCGGTGATGCGGGTCCACCTCAAGGGCCACTTCCTGCCGCTGCGGGCGGCGGCCGCCTGGTGGCGGTCCGAGGCGAAGGCCGGCAGGCCGGTCGCGGCCCGGGTGGTCAACACGTCGTCGGGGGCGGGGCTGCTGGGCTCCGTGGGGCAGGGCAACTACAGCGCGGCCAAGGCGGGGATCCTCGGGCTGACGCTGGTGGCGGCGGCCGAGATGGGCCGGTACGGGGTCCAGGTCAACGCGGTCGCCCCGGCGGCGCGGACCCGGATGACCGAGGAGACCTTCGCGGCGACGATGGCCGCCCCGGCGGCGGGGGCCTTCGACGCGATGGCGCCGGAGAACGTGTCCCCGCTGGTGGTGTGGCTGGGCGCGGAGGCGTCCGCCGGGGTGACGGGGCGGGTGTTCGAGGCGGAGGGCGGCCGCATCACGGTGATGGAGGGGTGGCGGCCGGGGCCCACCGCCGACCGCGGCTCCCGCTGGACGCCGGCGGAGGCGGGGGAGGCCGCCGCCAAGCTCCTGTCCGCGTCGCGGCCACCCCTGCCGGTGTACGGATCCCGCTAGCGGGCCGGGGCCGGGTGCCGCTGCGCGGAGCCGTCTCCCCGCCCCGCCCTTTCACCGTATCCCGGGACAAGCCCCGGACCCCTTTGCGCTCAAACGCCGCGCGGGCTGGATTGCCCGCAGGGCAATTCCAGCCCCGCCGGCGTGTGAGGCGGGAACGGTGGAAGGGCGGGGCGGGGAGTACGCACCGCGCAGCGGGACCCCCGGGCCGGGTTCCGGACATCCGGGCCGGTGCCCGGGGCGGGCCCCGCCGGGCGAAGACGCCGCCGACCGGCGGAGGGGCGGCCCGCCGCTCGCCGGAACCGGCCAGCGGGCAGGGGCGGCGGCCCCACGCGCACCCGATGGCCATATCGAACCCTCCCCCGCCCAGCGCCAGCGTGGTGGCATGTCCATGCCCAAACCGGGCCCCCCTCCGCACGAACGGAGACCCTCATGCCCCTCCGCAGAATCGCGCTCGGCGCCGCCGTCACGGCCCTGACGGCCCTCGCCGCCCCCGCCCCCGCCCACGCGCAGGTCCCGGCCGACACCCCCTCCGTCCCCCCGCCCGGCCGCGTCACGGTCGAGGTCGCCGGGGTCAACGGCTCCGGCTGCCCCCAGGGGACCGCCGGCGTCGCCGCCGCCTCCGACAACACGGCCTTCACCGTCACCTACAGCGACTACCTCGCCCAGACCGGCGCCGGCTCCGGCGGGACGGACTTCCGCAAGAACTGCCAGCTGGCGCTGCGGATCCGCGTCCCCCAGGGGTTCACGTACGCCATCGCCCGCGCCGACTACCGCGGCTTCGCCCACCTCCAGCGCGGCGCCTACGGCCAGGAGCGCGCGAACTACTACTTCCAGGGCAGCGCCCAGACGGCCCGCAGCACCCACCAGTTCAACGGCCCCCTCACCGACAACTGGCAGGCGAGCGACCAGACCGACTACGCGGACCTCGTCTGGGCCCCCTGCGGCGAGGAGCGCAACCTCAACGTCAACACCGAGCTGCGGGTCTACGCCGGCACCTCAGGCTCGCAGAACCTCAGCTTCATGAGCATGGACTCGACGGACGGCAGCGTCAGCACGGTCTACCACTTCGAGTGGAAGGAGTGCCCCGCCGCCTGACGCGGGGTGCCCGTCGTCGCAGGAGCCCCGGCCCCGGGCCGGGACCGAGAGCCAGGAGTCAGGAGTGACACCGATGTCTCACCGCCTGTCCCGCACCCTGCTCACCGCCGGTGCGGCCGCCGCCCTCATCGCGACCTCCGCCCCCGCGGGGGCCGCCGCCCCGGACGGCGCCGGCCGTCCGCGGATCACCGTCCCGCCCGACAAGATCGTCATCGAGCTCGCCACCGTGAACGGCTCCGGCTGCCGCGAGGGCACCGCCGAAGTGGCCGTGGCCCCGGACAACACGGCCTTCACCGTCACCTACAGCGACTACCTCGCCCAGGTCGGCCCCGGCGCCCCGCCCACGGCCTTCCGCAAGAACTGCCAGCTCAACCTGCGCGTCCACGTGCCGTCCGGGTTCACCTACGCGATCGTCCAGGCGGACTACCGGGGGTTCGCGTTCCTCCAGCCCGGGGCCTCGGGCCAGGAGAAGGCGAACTACTACTTCCAGGGGATGCCGCAGACGACCCAGCGCGCCCACACCTTCACCGGACCCCTGAACGACAACTGGCAGACCAGCGACAAGACGGACTACGCGGACCTGGTCTGGGCCCCCTGCGGGGAGAAGCGCAACTTCAACATCAACACCGAGCTGCGGGTGAACGCCGGCACCTCGAACCCGCAGACGGCCACCAGCTTCATGGCCATGGACTCCACCGACGCCAGCGTCAGCACGCTCTACCACCTGGCCTGGCAGACCTGCCCCGCGCCGAGGACGGCGTGAGGGCCTGAGCAACGGCGACGGGCCCGGCCCCCTGGCGAGGGGCCGGGCCCGGCACTCGTGCGATGGGATATGACTACCCGCCACACCGGCGTCTCGAACCGTTTTCGGCGCACCGGATCCGCCGGGGCGCGGGCCGGCCGGGGGTCAGGACAGCTTGCCGCCGTAGTCCGGGAGTTTGACGGTGCGCTCGGCGTGGCCGCCGACCAGGTCGCTCTCGTTGTTCCCGATGTTGGCGATGATCGTGTACCCGCGCGCCTCGATCTCGGCGCGCTTGGCCGTCTTGTACGCGCTGACCTGGCCGAACAGGGCCGGCAGGTCACGGACGTACAGCCCGGTCACCGGGTAGCCGACCGCCTTCAGGTTCCGCTCGGTCAGGGAGTACACGATCCCGGGGCGGGCGGTGACGAAGAAGACGGCGACCCCGCGCTCGGCGGCGTACTGCGTCAGCGCGCGGACCTTCTCGATCGCCGGGGTCGGGAACGTCCAGAACCAGTGGAAGTCCGTCTCCAGGGAGGAGTTGTCGATGTCCAGGACGATGGCGGGCTTCTCGCCGGCCGGGGCGGCCGCGATCCGCTGCTCGATGGCGGGGCGGGCGGCGTCGACGACGGCGGCCACGTCGCGCTGCCAGGTGGCGTAGTCGATGCCGAGGATCGCCGCGTTGCCACCCGGAGCCGAGGCCGTGACCGCCGCCGGAGCGGGCGCGGGCGCGGGCGTGGCGGCCGGGGCCGCGGCGGCGGCGCCGGCCGGCAGCAGGGTCATCACGGCGGCCGCCGCGGCAACGGTGGCGGCGGCGGTACGGGACGTGCGGGTGCGGCGGGTGCTGCGCATGTGGGGGCGCTCCTCGGAACAGCTCGACAGGTCGCGGGCTTGGCATGTACGTGCCCAGAGTTGGCCAGAATCCCACCCGTGTCTACTGGCCGGTAGGAAACTTTTCGTGGCCGGGGGGTGAATCCCCGTCACGGCCCGGCGCGGTGGCGGGGATTGTCCAAAAACGCGTCCTTGTTGCCTTCCCGCCATCGATGTGTCATGGACTCGTCATTCACCGGATGGCACGCACGGCCCAACCCCCCCACGAAAGGCAGTGTGTTGACCGTGTCCACTCTTGCCCGAATCCTCAAGCGCGGCCTCGCCGTCGGCGCCGTGGCCCTCGCCGCCGTCAGCCTCCAGCCCACCGGCGCCAGCGCCTCCCCGACCCCCGTCGTCGGCGGCACCCGCGCCGCCCAGGGCGAGTTCCCCTTCATGGTCCGCCTCTCCATGGGCTGCGGCGGCGCCCTCTACACCCAGCAGATCGTCCTCACCGCCGCCCACTGCGTGAACGGCTCCGGCAACAACACCTCCATCACCGCCACCGCCGGCGTCGTCGACCTCCAGAGCGGCAGCGCCGTCAAGGTCAAGTCCACCAAGGTGCTCCAGGCCCCCGGCTACAACGGCCAGGGCAAGGACTGGGCCCTCATCAAGCTCGCCAAGCCGATCAACCTCCCCACCCTCAAGATCGCCGACACCAAGGCCTACGACAACGGCACCTTCACCATCGCCGGCTGGGGCGCCGCCCGGGAAGGCGGGGCCCAGCAGCGCTACCTCCTCAAGGCCACCGTCCCCTTCGTCTCCGACGCCGCCTGCCAGGCCGCCTACGGCAGCTCCCTCGTCCCCTCCGAGGAGATCTGCGCCGGCTACGACCAGGGCGGCACCGACACCTGCCAGGGCGACTCCGGCGGCCCCATGTTCCGCCGTGACGACACCAACGCCTGGATCCAGGTCGGCATCGTCAGCTGGGGCGAGGGCTGCGCCCGCGCCGGATACCCCGGCGTCTACTCCGAGGTCTCCACCTTCGCCGCCGACATCCGCAACGCCGCCGCCGGCCTGTAGGGCCTGTCCGACCGCACGGCAGCCCCGCCCACGCACCTCGCCCTTCCGGCCGGACCCGAACCGGCCGGAAGGGCGAGCCCCCGGCCGTCCGGTTGCGGGCCGCCCCGCCCCCGGGTCCCATGGGACCGGGACACCCCGGCACCCGCCGGGGCGGACCCACCGGCGGCAACGGGCGACAGTGGGGCAGGCGGCGCATGACGATCAGAGTGGTCATCGCGGACGACCAGGACATGGTCAGGACCGGCTTCCGGATGATCCTCGAAAGCCAGCCCGACATCGAGGTCGTCGCCGACGCCCCCGACGGACAGGCCGCCCTCGACGCCGTCGCCGCCCACCGCCCCGACGTCCTCCTCCTCGACATCCGCATGCCCCGGGTCGACGGCCTCGAAGTCACCCGCCGCCTCTCCGGCCAGGACACCCCCCGCATCGTCATCGTCACCACCTTCGACCTCGACGAATACGTCCACGCGGCCCTCCACGGCGGCGCCTCCGGCTTCCTCCTCAAGGACGCCAGCCCCGCCATGCTCGTCGAAGCCGTACGGGCCGCCGCCGCCGGAGACGCCCTCGTCTCACCCGCCATCACCGTCCGCCTGCTGCGCGAGATGGCCCCCCGCATGGCCGGCCCCCAGGCCGCCCGGCGCCCCTCCGAGCCCCTCACCGAACGCGAACAGGACGTCGTGCGCTGCCTCGCCCGCGGGCTGACCAACGCCGAGATCGCCGCCGAGCTGTACGTCTCCCTGTCCACCGTCAAGACCCACCTGGCCAACGTCCAGGCCAAGATCACCGCCCGCAACCGCGTCGAGATCGCCGCCTGGGCCTGGGAGAGCGGCCTCGCCGCCACCACCCCCTGAACCCCCGTGAGCCCCCTCGCCTCCTGGGCCCGCCGCCACCCCCGCGCCGCCGGCGGGATCCGGCTGCTGTTCTCCGTACTCCTCCTCGCCCTCGTCTCCTTCGAAGGCGTCGTCCTCGCCCGGCAGCCCAGCCCCCCGCACGCCACCGTCTGGGTCTCCGGCGTCCTCGTCTGCCTCAGCGCCGCCCCCTGGCCCGGCCTGCCCCTCCTCGCCCGCGCCTGGTTCGCCGCCGCCACCACCTGGACCGTCACCCTCCTGCTCGTCCTCGGCGACCGGCCCACCGTCGTCTGGGGCGCCGGCGAGGCCGTCGCCCTCCTCGTCCTGCTCTCCCAGGTCCTGCTGCACGCCCGCGCCCGCACCGCCGCCGTCCTCGGCCCCCTCCTCGGCCTCGGCTGCATGGCCGTCCCCGTACGCGACGCCGACCCCGGCCGCTTCACCCTCCTCTTCTCCGTCCTCACCGTCGTCGTCACCGCCTACTCGCTCCTGCTGCGCCTCCAGTCCGTCCAGCGCCTGCGCGAACTGCACGCCGTACGCGCCGCCGAACGCCTCGAACTCGCCCGCGAACTCCACGACCTCGTCGCCCACCACGTCACCGGCATCGTCGTCGAGGCCCGCGCCGCCCGCTTCACCCGCGTCACCGCCGAACGCGCCGCCGAGGTCTTCGGCCGCATCGAAACCGCCGGCGACGAAGCCCTCGGCTCCATGCGCCGCCTCGTCCGCGTCCTCCGCGAGGACGACGGCACCCCCGCCGCCCCCGCCACCGCCCCCGTCGCCGGCCTCGCCGACCTCCGCGACCTCGCCCGCCGCTTCGCCGGACCGCCCGTCGTCCTCTACATCGAGCAGGGCCTCGACGAGCGCGTCCCCGGCGACGTCGCCGCCACCGCCCACCGCATCGTCCTCGAAGCCCTCACCAACATCGGCAAACACGCCGCCACCGCCACCGCCGTCCGCATCGGCCTGCGCACCGTCCCCGCAGGCCTCGAAGTACGCGTCGCCGACGACGGCGGACACCCCGCCCGGCTCTCCGAGAAGGCCCGGGGCGGCGGCTACGGCCTCGCCGGGATGGCCGAACGCGCCGAAGCCCTCGGCGGCCGCCTCACCGCGGGCCCCGCCCCCGAAGGAGGCTGGCTCGTCACCGCCACCCTGCCCCTGTGAACCCCGGCCGCACGGCCCGTCTCACCCAGCGACATGCCAGGGGTGACACGCCCGCCCGCCACGTAAGCTCGTTGACCATGAACACCAGCGACCGCGACAGCGGCACCGACCCCGCCGCGATCGACGAGAACGTCACCGCCGAACTGGCCCGCCTGCGCGACAGCATCGACAACATCGACGCGGCCGTGGTCCACATGCTCGCCGAACGCTTCAAATGCACCCAGCAGGTCGGCCACCTCAAGGCCCGCCACCAGCTGCCCCCCGCCGACCCGGGCCGCGAAGCCAGCCAGATCGCCCGCCTGCGCCAGCTCGCCGAGAACGCCAAGCTCGACCCGGCCTTCGCCGAGAAGCTCCTCAACTTCATCATCGCCGAGGTCATCCGCCACCACGAGACCATCGCCGCCGGCGAGGAGTGACCGGCCCCCGGAGGCGGGCGGGCGACCCCGCCCGCCACCGGACCGATACGGCCTAGGACAGCGGCGGCCCATCCGGCAGCATGGCCCCATGTCCGCACTGACGCGCAACGAAGCGCAGCTCCGAGCCCAGCTCCTCGACGTCCACCACTACGCCGTCACCCTCGACCTCACCACCGGCGACGAGACCTTCGACTCCACCACCGTCATCCGCTTCAGCGCCCGCACCCCCGCGGACACCTTCGTGGAACTGAAGCCGGAGGAACTGCGCTCCGCCACGCTCGACGGCCGGCCCCTCGACCCCGCCGGCCTCACCGGCAACCGCCTCCCCCTCACCGGCCTGGCCGAAGGCCCCCACGAACTGCGCGTCGACGCCCGCATGCGCTACTCCCGCACCGGCGAGGGCCTCCACCGCTTCACCGACCCCGCCGACGGCGAGACGTACGTCTACACCCAGATGTTCATGGACGACGTCCAGCGGGTCTTCCCGGCCTTCGACCAGCCCGACCTCAAGGCCGTCTTCGAGTTCACCGTCACCGCCCCCGCCCACTGGACCGTCCTCGCCAACGGCATCACCACCCGCACCGGCGACCGCGAGGGCGACGGCGCCGGCGTCTGGACCTCCGCCCCCACCCCCGTCATCTCCACCTACCTCGCCGCCGTCGCCGCCGGCCCCTGGCACAGCGTCACCACCGAGCACGCCGGACTCCCCTTCGGCATCCACTGCCGCAAGTCCCTCGCCCCCCACCTCGACGCCGACGCCGACGAGATCCTCTCCGTCACCACCGCCTGCTACGACCGCTACCACGAGAAGTTCACCGAGCCCTACCCCTTCGACTCCTACGACCAGGCCTTCGTCCCCGAGTTCAACGCCGGCGCCATGGAGAACCCCGGCCTGGTCACCTTCCGCGACGAGTTCGTCTTCCGCTCCGCCGTCACCGACACCGAACGCCAGCGCCGCGCCATGGTCATCGCCCACGAGATGGCCCACATGTGGTTCGGCGACCTCGTCACCCTCGCCTGGTTCGACGACATCTGGCTCAACGAGTCCTTCGCCGAGTACATGGGCTACCAGACCCTCACCGAAGCCACCCGCTTCACCGGCACCTGGACCGAGTTCGGCATGGAGCGCAAGCCCTGGGGATACGCCGCCGACCAGCGCCCCTCCACCCACCCCGTCGCCCCCGGCCCCGACGACGTCCCCGACACCGCCTCGGCCCTCCTCAACTTCGACGGCATCTCCTACGCCAAGGGCGCCTCCGCCCTGCGCCAGCTCGTCGCCTGGCTCGGCGAGAAGGACTTCCTCGCCGGCATCAACACCCACTTCGCCCGGCACAAGTTCGCCAACGCCACCCTCGCCGACTTCGTGGACTCCCTCGCCGCCCACACCGACCGCGACGTCCACGCCTGGGCCGACATCTGGCTGCGCACCACCGGCATCGACACCCTCACCCCCGAGATCCAGGAAGGCGCCGGCGGCTGGACCCTCACCGTCGACCGCCACGGCAGCCGCCCCCACCGCATCACCGCCGGCACCTACACCCGCGCCACCGACGGCCTCCTGGAGCGCACCGACCTCCTCGACCTCGACGTCCCCAGCGACGAGGTCATCTCCGGCGCCGGCCCCCGCCCCGACCTCCTCGTCCTCAACGACGGCGACCTCAGCTACGCCAAGGTCCGCCTCGACGCGACCTCCCTCGAAACCGCCCTGCGCGGCCTCTCCCGCATCCCCGACCCGCTCACCCGCGCCGTCGTCTGGGGCTCCCTGCGCGACATGGTCCGCGACGGCGAACTCGAACCCGCCGCCTACCTCGCCACCGCCGAGGCCCACCTCCCCGACGAGAGCGACCTCGCCGTCGTCCAGGGCGTCCTCGCCTTCGCCCGCCACCAGGTCGCCGACCTCTACACCGCCCCCGCCGAACGCACCGCGGCCCTCGCCACCCTCACCACCATCGCCCGCGACCTCCTGCGCCGCACCGAGGACGGCACCGACCCCGGCCTGCGCCTCGCCGCCGTCCGCGCCTTCATCGACAGCGCCACCCAGCCCGACACCATCGCCGCCTGGCTCGCCGACGGCACCGTCACCGGCGGCCCCGAACTCGACCCCGAGCTGAGCTGGCGCATCCTCGCCCGCCTCGCCGTCCTCGGCGCCGTCGACGAGGACGCCATCGACACCGCCCTCGCCGCCGATCCCAGCGCCACCGGCCGGCAGGGCGCCGCCCGCTGCCGCGCCGCCCTGCCCACCCCCGAGGCCAAGGCCGCCGCCTGGCAGGCCCTCTTCCACGACGACACCCTGTCCAACTACCTGTTCACCGCCACCGCGAACGGCTTCTGGCAGCCCGAACAGACCGAACTCGTACAGGACTACGTCGCCCGCTACTACCCCGAGGCGATCGCCGTCGGAGCCCGCCGCGGCCCCGCCATCGGCGAGGCCGCCGGCCGCTGGGCCTTCCCCGTCCACCACGCCGACGAGGCCAACCTCCGGGCCGGCCACGCCGCCCTGGAGGACCCGGAGGTCATCCCGATGCTGCGCCGCGTCCTCGTCGACCAGCTCGACGACCTCGCCCGCACCCTGCGCGTACGCGGGGCCTGAGGCCTAACGGACACAGCCGACGATCCGCACCGGCACCTGGGCACTGGCCGCCAGGCCGCTGTCCGGGTCGGTCGCGGTGAACACCAGCGGATACGTCCCGTCGGGCAGCAGCGGCACCAGGAAGCCGCCCGACGGGCCGGCCCCCACCGCCACCGGCCCGTTCGGGCCCTTCAGCTGCCAGGACGTGTACTGCGGATCGGTGATGGCCCGGTCACCCGGCCGGGTCCGCGCCGAACCCGAGAAGCTCTCCTCACAGCCGCGCCGCAGCTGCCCGCCGCTCCCCGGCTGCCGGATCGCCACCGCCGGGGGCTGCGGCTGCTGCGGGGCGCTCGTCGACGGCTGCGGGTTGCCGCCGTTCGTGGGACGGCCGGGGGAGGGGGAGTTGGGGGAGTCGGGGGAGCCGGACGAGGGCGGGGCGCCGCGCCCCGGGGACTGCGACGGCGACGCGGAAGCGGACGGGGACACCGACGGCGACCCCGACACCGGAACGGAAGGATCCGTCCCCGGCACCACAGGGAGGTCCGGCCTCCCCACCGACGTCGGCGACGGCCCCTTCGCCGGAGAGGTGGCCTTCGCGTCGATCGTCGCGCACAGAGCGCTGGCGGTCATCGGCTGGGCGTCCGGTACCGAGGAGGGCCGGAGCATCTGGTCGTCCCCGCCGTGCGCCTGCGCGTCGAGGTAGACGTTGCCCGTCGAGGTCTCGGCGTCACTGTGCTCGATCCACGCCGAATCGTGGTAGAGGCCGCCCTTCCTCTGCTGGTTGACCCCCGTGACGTGCCACTCCCGCACCCGGCCCCCCGACGGCGTACCCGCCACCGCGGGCCCGTTCGTCCCGGCGAACAGCCAGCCGTCACCGAAGTACCGCTGCGGGGCCTCCAACGCGCCGGTCTCGTTGGCCGCCGGGAAGTTGAAGCCGCCCCCCAGCATCAGCCGGTTCTTCGGACAGGCCACCGTCGCCTGCGCACTGCCGCCCGCCGCGACCGCCACCTGGGCCGTCACCACCGACACGCTCTTCAGCTTCACGCACACCGGCCGCACATCCACCGCGAAGTTCGCCTGTGGGGCGGGCGGGTTCTTCAGCTGCGTCATGCGCAGCACGTCGGTGGAGTCCCCCAACGGGAACGGACGGGAGCTCAGCTCCGTTCCCGGGTTCAGCCGCAACACGAAGTCGCTCCCACCGGCCGCCGAACCACCCGGACCGGGCTTCCCCGCCCCGGGTGTCAGCCGGTCCAGCGGAACCGGCGCCACCGGCCGCCCCGGCCGGACCCGGTCGGCCTTGAACTCGGCACCCACCATCGTGTATCCGTCCGAGCAGCGCGGTGTGGCCTGCGACGTGGTCGGCGCCCCCTTGAACGGACCGTCGGTCGTCGCGTCGTGAATGCCTTCCGGCCCCGCGAGCTTGTTCCCCCGGTCCAGGAACGCGTACGTCGTCGACCGGAAGTCCGGGTCACCCTCCATCTGCGGCTTCGCGTTCACGCACAACGCGTACGAGGTCAGCGTCGACGCCGCGTCACCCGGGTTGAACGCCGCGGCCAGCCACGCACCCCCGATGAAATGGCTGTTCGTCGCGAACCCCGCCCCCGCGATCGCGTACCCGCCGCCCAGCGCCGTCTCGTGCGGCAGACACCCCGCCACCGTCCGCTGCTCGGCGCCCGCCGGCACCGTCACCGACGTGGAGCGCTGGACCACCACCACCGGCTCCGGCCCCTGCGAGGTCCACCACACCCCCGCACCGGCCGCACCGGCGACCACGACGGCCCCCGCCGCGACCACCGCCGCCGTCTTCCCGCCGACCGCGCCGGCCACCTTCGCCAACACTCCGGATCCAGCCATCGGGTCCCCTCCCGCACCGCACGCGCGCCCCGTGCCGACCGCACTGTAGTACCGGCGCGACCTGCGGCCCAGAGCCCGGAATTCCAAGATTTCCCCATCCCCATCCGGCCACCGCCCGCCCCGCCCGCACCCCGCCCCCTACCGGTCGGACGGCCGAAAACCGACCCCCGCCCCCATCTCGAGGGTTACCCCATTCGGGTCTGATCGTTGTACCGGCCGGGTGTTCCGCCCGGCCTCGGCCACCGAGCAGCCCAGGCCCGCGCACCCCGCCCGCCCAGCCCCGGAGGCCCGCCATGACCGCGCCCCTGCCCACGCCCCCGCTCGCCGGCGGACGGGGCGGCGCCGACGCCCTGCGGCCCCTCCTCGACACCGTCCTGACCGCCCTGCGCACCGGCGCCGCCGACCGCGGCGGCCCCCTCCCCGCCGGCGGCCCGGACGCCACCGCCGCCCGCGTCCGCGCCGCACTCGGCGACGTGTTCCCCGCCCACGGCACCGGCGGCCACGAGGCCCTCGCCACCCTCGTCCACACCCTCGCCGCAGGCGCCGCCGACCCCGCCGACCCCCTCTGCGCCGCCCACCTCCACTGCCCCCCGCTCGCCGTCGCCGCGGCCGCCGACCTCGCCGTCAGCGCCCTCAACCCCAGCCTCGACTCCTGGGACCAGGCCCCCGCCGCCTCCGTCGTCGAGGAACTCCTCACCACCGCCCTTGCCGCGGAGCTCTACCCCACCCCTCGCCCCGACGCCCTCCTCACCACCGGCGGCACCGAAGCCAACCAGCTCGCCCTCCTGCTCGCCCGCGAACGCCACGGCCCCCGCCTCACCGTCGTCCACGGCGCCAACGCCCACCACTCGATCCCCCGCGCCGCCTGGCTCCTCGGCCTGCCCCCCGCCCACGCCCTCCCCACCCCCACCGGCACCCTCGACCCCGCCACCCTCGACACCGCCCTCACCACCACCCCCGGCCCCGTCCTCGTCACCGCCACCGCGGGCACCACCGACGCCGGACTCATCGACCCCCTCCCCGCCCTCGCCGACGTCTGCGACCACCACGGCGCCGAACTCCACGTCGACGCCGCCTACGGCGGAACCCTCGCCCTCAGCCCCCGCCACCGCCCCAGGCTCACCGGCCTCGAACGCGCCCGCTCCATCACCCTCGACCTGCACAAACTCGGCTGGCAACCCGTCGCCGCAGGCCTCCTCGCCGTCCCCGACACCCGCCTGCTGGCCCCCCTCGCCCACCAGGCCGACTACCTCAACGCCACCGACGACACCGAAGCCGGCCTCCCCGACCTCCTCGGCCGCTCCCTGCGCACCACCCGCCGCCCCGACGCCGTCAAGATCGCCACCACCCTGCGCGCCCTCGGCCGCGACGGCCTCGCCCACCTCATCGACCGGACCTGCGCCACGGCCGAGTACTTCGCCGACCTCCTCGACGCACACCCTGGCTTCGAACTCCACGCCCGCCCCACCCTCACCACCGTCCTCTTCCGACCCACCCCCACGGACGACGACCGGCTCGCCACCCTGCGCCGCACCCTCCTCCAGGACGGCACCGCCGTCCTCGGCCGCGCCACCGCCGACGGCCGCCTCTGGCTCAAAGCCACCCTCCTCAACCCCCACACCACGGCCGGGGACCTGGACACCCTCATCGCCCACCTGGAAGGCAGAACCCACCGATGACCGCCCAGCACGATGCACCCCACGACCTCGTCGGAATCGGCATCGGCCCCTTCAACCTCTCCCTCGCCGCCCTCAGCCACGGCCTCCCCGCCCAGGGCGCCGACCGCCTCGCCACCGCCTTCTACGACCAGCGCCGCGACTTCCGCTGGCACCCCGGACTCCTCATCGACGGAGCCACCCTCCAGGTCCCCTTCCTCGCCGACCTCGTCACCCTCGCCGACCCCGCCAGCCCCTGGAGCTTCCTCAACTACCTCAAGCACAAGGAACGGCTCTTCCCCTTCTACTTCGCCGAGCAGTTCCACATCCAGCGCGCCGAATACGACGCCTACTGCCGCTGGGTCGCCGGCCGCCTGCCCGGACTCCACTTCGGCCACCAGGTCGACGCCGTCCGCTGGAACCCCGAACGCGACCTCTTCGAAGTCGACTACACCCAGCTCGACACCGACGGAGAGGCCGAGGCCCTCGGCCGCACCTACACCCGCAACCTCGCCCTCGGCATCGGCACCGCCCCCTTCGTCCCCGAACCCCTGCGCCCCCTCGTCGAGGCCCCCACCGTCCCCGTCATCCACTCCGCCGACTACCTCGACAACCGCGCCCGCATCCTCGGCGCCGAACACGTCACCGTCATCGGATCGGGCCAGTCCGGAGCCGAGGTCTTCCTCGACCTCCTGCGCGCCCGCCCCGTCGGCCGCGAACGCCTCACCTGGCTCGCCCGCACCCCCTCCTTCGCCCCCATGGAGTACTCCAAGCTCGGCCTCGAACACTTCACCCCGGACTACACCCGCTACTTCCACTCCCTGCCCGAACCCGTCCGCGACCGCCTCGTCCCCGCCCAGTGGCAGCTCCACAAGGGCATCGACGCCGCCACCATCGGCGCCATCCACGAGGAGCTCTACCGCCGCAGCCTCCACGGCGGCTGGCCCGACACCGTCCTCACCCCCGGGGTCACCGTCCGCACCGCCGGCCGCGTCGCCACCACCAAGGTCGAACTCCACCTCGAACACCTCCAGCAGGGCAGCCGCTCCCGCCTGACCACCGACGCCGTCGTCCTCGCCACCGGCTACCGCGAGCGCCCCCTGACCAGCCTCTTCGCCGGCCTCGACCCCTACATGCGCAAGGACTCCTCCGGCCGCCCCCGCATCGACGACCGCTACCGCATGGTCCTCGACCCCTCCGTCACCGGAACCGTCTTCGTCCAGAACGGCGAACGCCACACCCACGGCGTCGGAGCCCCCGACCTCGGCCTCGCCGCCTGGCGCAGCGCCGCCATCCTCAACACCCTCACCGGCAAAGAGCCCTACCCCCAGCCCGACCGCACCGCCTTCACCACCTTCGGCCTGGAACAGCGCGAACACACCCGCCCCCGCCCCGCCGTCGACCTCCTCCCCCTCGTCGACCACCCCTGAACGCACCCGGGGCCGGGACCCGCCCCGTGGCGGGTCCCGGCCCCGGCGGGAACGGGCGGTGTTAGAAGACCGGTACCCCGGCCCGCGTCAGCTTCCAGTCCACCGACGCGAACTGCGCCGGGTCGATCGTCCCCTTGGCCTTCACCCACTGGATGATCGTGGTGCGGATCTCCTCGGAGTTCGACCACAGCTGCTTGGCCTGCGGCACGTGCGGGAAGTTGCCGCCGCCCGACGCCCGGTAGTTGTTCACCGCCAGCACGAACCGCGCCGCCGGGTCCACCGGCTTGCCCTGGAAGGACAGCCCCGAGATCCGCGACCCCGTCGGCTGCGCGATGTCGATGTCGTACGACAGCCCGTACAGCGCGTCGTAGTTGTAGTCCGGGGTCGACTCCGCGTTCGTCAGCTTCGCCGGGTCCACCACGTCACCGGGAGCCGTCCGGACGTAGTACTTCGCCGAGTACTCCAGGTAGTCCTTGAGCTGCGCACCCGTCAGCAGGCGCGCCTCCAGGGTGTTCTCGAACGGGTACAGGCCCGCCGCGTCCTTGATCGTCACCTGCCCGGCCGGGATGGCCGCCGTCCGCGAGAAGCAGGAGGCCTGCGACAGCACCGGCAGCGCCGACCACTCCGTGCCCGCCAGGGCGGCCTTGACCGTCTCCGCCTGCACGTGGCTGATCAGGTCGATGATCGGCACGTCCTTCACCGGGCCGTCCGCCGAGCTCATCGCCTGCTTCGAGGTGCCGATCACCTGGTTGACGTACGCCACCACCTTGCGGTGCTCGTCCGCCAGCAGGTTCGTGATCTTCGGGTCCTCGGCGGCCGTGTTCGAGTTCAGGACCTTCGCCGACACCTTCGACACCGACCAGCGGCCCCGGTCCCACGCCAGCTCGAAGTCGAACAGCGTCAGGCGCTGCCCCCACTTCAGCGGCTCCGACAGCACCACGTCCTTGCCGGTCGCCTTGTTCTTCACCCGGTACTCCGGGATCTCCGTGTGCGCGTGACCCACCAGGACCGCGTCGATCCCCGGCACCTGCTCGGCCACCAGAGCGGCCGCGTTCTCGATGTAGGGCAACTGGTCACCGTAGGAGGACGTACCGCTCGAACCCGAGTGCGCCGAGACGATCACCACGTCCGCGCCCATGGACCGCAGCCGCGGCACGTACTTCGCCGCCTGCTCCTCCAGCCCCGGGAAGGTCATCTTCCCCTGCACGTTCGCCTTGTCCCAGATCGCGATGCCCGGGTTCGTCAGCCCCAGCACCGCCACCTTCACGTCCCGCCCGTGCGGGGTCCGCAGCCGGTGCATGCTGTACGGGGCGAACGCCGGCTTCAGGGTCTTCGCGTCCAGCGCGTTCGCCCCCAGCAGCGGGAAGCGGCACTGCTCCTCGAACTTGCGCAGCACCGGGATGCCGTAGTTGAACTCGTGGTTGCCGATGGCCGCCGCGTCGTAGCCGATCGCGTTCATGGCCTGAGCCATCGGGTGCACCGGACCCCGGCGCGCGGTGATCGGGTCCACCTTGGCGTAGTAGTACGCCAGCTGCGTGCCCTGGATGGTGTCACCGGCGTCGATCAGGAGGGTGTTGCACCGCCCCTTCTCCGCCCGCACCTGGTTCACCAGGGTCGAGATCTTCGCCAGGCCGATGTCGTTGTGCGCCTTGTCGTCGAACTCCTTGTCCGTGAAGTAGTCCCAGTTGAAGACGTTCCCGTGCAGGTCGGTCGTCCCCATCACGGTGAACGCGTACGTACGCTGCCTCGCCGACGGCGCGGCTGCGGCGGCCGGCGCGGCGGCGGCCGGCGCGGCCGAGGCCCCCGCCAGCGCCACGGCGGCACCCGTCGCGGCCGAAGCCCCCATGAACGTCCTACGGTCGAACCCCATGTCACTCTCCCCTGGTCAGGCGTGTGTCAGTACAGCGTCAAAACGCGTGGACAACGCGCGTAGATTCTGACCGATGGGTAACAAGCCGCAACACCCCCACCCAGGTTTCGATCCGATGACCAGACCGGAACGGGCGACGGTGCGACAGTGAAACCATGACCCAGGACGCCCCGCACACCCCGGCCGCCCACCAGCCCTACGGCACCCCCGAAGTGCCCCGCGTCGCCGTCCGCGGCGAGGCCCGCCTCGAAGTCGACCCCGAGATCGCCCGCATCGGCATCACCGTCACCGCCCGCGGCACCGACCGCCGCAGCGCCCTCGACGACCTCACCCGCCGCAACAACGCCGTCCTCGACCTCGTCAAGAGCTACGGCGAGCCCGTCGAGAAGCTGGAGACCGGCGCCTTCTCCATCAACCCCGAACTCACCCGCCACGGCCGCGGCGAACGCGTCCGCGCCTACCACGGCACCGTCCGCATCACCGCCGAGCTGAACGACTTCACCGCCCTCGGCGAACTCACCACCCGCCTCGCCGACCTCGACCTCACCCGCGTCGACGGCCCCTGGTGGGCCCTGCGCCCCACCTCACCCGCCCACGGCGAAGCCCGCCGCCAGGCCGTCCTCGAAGCCGTCCAGCGCGCCCGCGAGTACGCCCGCGCCCTCGGCGCCGACCTCGCCGCCCTCGTCGAACTCGCCGACCTCGACGCCGAGAACGCCGTCCCGCTCGCCATGGCCGCCCCCGCCGCCTACCGCTCCATGAGCTTCGCCGGGGCCGAGGACGCGGGCGCCCCGCCCCTCGACCTCGAACCCCAGCGGCAGACCGTCCACGCCCAGGTGAACGCCCGCTTCACGATGACCCCGCCCCGGCTCTGAAACCCGTACGAAACGCCGAAGCGGTGACCCCGTGGGGGTGCTCATCAGAGCATCCCCACGCACATTCAACAAATGTCAACAAGCCTTTGCCCAAAGGTTGTTGAGCAGACACGTCCACCTCGTGTCCTACCCCTCGGTAGGGCATACGCTCCCCCCATGCGCCGAGCGAAAATCGTATGTACCCTGGGCCCCGCCACCGACTCCTACGACCAGATCAAAGCCCTGGTCGAAGCCGGAATGGACATCGCCCGCCTCAACCTCAGCCACGGCACCTACGCCGAACACGAGGAGCGCTACCAGCGCGTACGCAAGGCCTCCGACGAGATCGGCCGCAGCGTCGGCATCCTCGCCGACCTTCAAGGCCCGAAGATCCGCCTCGGCCGCTTCCACGAAGGACCCGTACTCCTTGAACGCGGAGACGAGTTCACCATCACCGTCGAAGACCACGAAGGCGACCGCCACACCTGCGGCACCACCTACAAGGGCCTCGCCGACGACGTCACCACCGGCGAACGCATCCTCGTCGACGACGGCCGCGTCACCCTCGAAGTCACCGCCGTCGACGGCCCCCGCGTCCACACCCGCGTCATCGAAGGCGGCATGGTCTCCGACCACAAGGGACTCAACCTCCCCGGCGTCGCCGTCTCCGTCCCCGCCCTCTCCGACAAGGACATCGAAGACCTCCGCTGGGCCCTGCGCACCGGCGCCGACGTCATCGCCCTCTCCTTCGTCCGCACCGGCCGCGACATCGAGGACGTCCACCGCGTCATGGACGAGGAAGGCCGGCGCCTCCCCGTCATCGCGAAGATCGAAAAGCCCCAGGCCGTCGAGAACATCGACGACATCGTCGCCGCCTTCGACGGCATCATGGTCGCCCGCGGCGACCTCGGCGTCGAAATGCCCCTGGAACAGGTCCCCATCGTCCAGAAGCGCGCCATCAAACTCGCCAAGCGCAACGCCAAGCCCGTCATCGTCGCCACCCAGATGCTCGACTCGATGATCGACAACTCCCGGCCCACCCGCGCCGAAGCCTCCGACGTCGCCAACGCCGTCATCGACGGCACCGACGCCGTCATGCTCTCCGGCGAGACCAGCGTCGGCAAACACCCCGTCGAAACGGTCCGCACCATGGCCCGCATCGTCGAAGCCGCCGAAGAGGACATCCTCGCCAAGGGCCTCCCGCCCCTCACCGACCGCAACAAGCCCCGCACCCAGGGCGGAGCCGTCGCCCGCGCCGCCGCCGAAATGGGCGACTTCCTCGACGCCAAGTACCTCGTCGCCTTCACCCAGAGCGGAGACACCGTCCGCCGGCTCTCCCGCTACCGCTCACCCATCCCCCTCCTCGCCTTCACCCCCGACGCCGCCACCCGCTCCCAGCTCAACCTCACCTGGGGCGTCGAAACCTTCCTCGGCCCCCACGTCGACTCCACCGACGCCATGGTCGCCCAGGTCGAGGAACAACTCCTGCGCATCGGCCGCTGCCGCCCCGGCGACATCGTCGTCATCACCGCCGGCTCACCCCCCGGCGTCAGCGGCAAGACCAACCTCGTCCGCATCCACCACATCGGCGACCCCGTCCACTGACGCCACCCCCACACGACGACACCGCCGGGGCCCACGAGAAGGGACCCCGGCGGCGCACCCGCACACCCACACCGCTCAACGGCACAGGGCCTCGTCCACCAGCCCCTCCAACCGCTCCGTGACCCCGTAATCAGCCGGATCCGCCGTCACCGCGACACTCACCGCACGCCCGTCCGGCCCCACCCCACCCCGCGTCTCGAACCCCGTGATGTCACCGCCGTGCCCCCAGTACTCCCCACCGCACGACAACGGCCGCCGGATCAGACCCAGCCCGTACCCCGCACCCGAATCCCCGATCCCCACCGTCGTCCGCATCGCCCGCAGCTGCTCCGGCCGCAGCAGACGACCCCCCAGCAACGCGCTGAAGAACCGGTTCATGTCCGAGTTCGTCGACACCATCTGACCCGCGGCCCACGCCGCCGACGGATCGATGACCGTCACCTCCCGCAGCGGCCCGCCCACCACGTCCTGGTGGTAGCCGCGCGGATGCGCCTCCCGAATGCCCCGATCCCGCGGCGCCGGAAAATACGTGTGCCGAAGCCCCAGCTCCCGCACCACCCGCCGGTCGATCTCCGACGCCAGCGACCGCCCCGTCACCTTCTCCACGATCAGACCGGCCAGCACGTAGTTCGTATTGCTGTAGCCGAACGTCCTCCCGTCCCGGGACGTCGCCGGATGCCGGAACGCGATCTCCAGCACCTCCCGCGGCTCCACATAGCGCCCCCGCTCGATCGCCTCCCCGACCTCCGCCTCGTAGTCCGGGATCCCGCTCGTGTGCTGGAGCAGCTGCCGCACGGTGATCGACCGCCCGTCGAAACCATCCCCGCGCACCACCCCCGGCAGGTGCTCCTCCACCTCGTCGTCCAGCCCGAGCCGCCCCTCACCCACCAGCTGGAGCACCACCACGGCCGTGAACACCTTCGTGTTGCTCCCGATCCGCACCTGCCCGTCCCGAGGCACCCCCGCACCCGTGGCCACGTCACCGACCCCGGCCGTATAAGTCCGCGAGTGCCCCCGCCCATCCGTCACGGTCGCCAGCGCCCCCGGCACCCCGCCACCGCGCACCAGGCCGTCCAGACCCCGCTGAACCGAATCCGGCCGGCCGGCCGCGAACGCCACCGGCTGCGCCGCCACCCCCGACGCCAGCACCCCCACCGCCACCACGGCCGCCATACGCCGACGCCCCCGCCTCAACCACCCACCCACGGACCCTCCCCGGAAATCGCCGAAACGGCACCCCAACGCGTGCCACACCCAACGATCACCGGGGACCGGCCCCCGGCGGCATCCCGCCACCCACCCGACACCAGGTGGGGCAAACCCCCCTTACCAGCCGAACCGCCGGTCCACCTCCGCCTCGAACTCCTCGAAGCTCAGCACCTGATCACCGTTCTTGTCCGCCGCGTCGAACAACGCCGACGACGCGTCCGCGTCCCCCAGACCCCAGAACGGCAGATCCCCCCGAGCCGCCAGCGTCGGCCCCTTCGACCGCAGGGCCGAGATCACCTCCAGCCGCGTCAGCTCACCGTCATGGTTCAGATCCAACGCGTCGAACAGCTTCCGAGCCTTCTCGCTCACCGAGGCACCCCTTCAAACCGGACTTGAGTACACCCCAACCTAGGGGGTGTCCGCAAAGTCCCGCCTGCCCCGCGACGCCCGGCACGCACTCTCGCCGCACCGGGCGGAAGACCGAGTACGTCCAGTACGCGGACTTCCGCCCGGCACGCCGAGAGCACGCACCGGACGCCGCAGGGCCCGCCCTCCGGGCGGACGGCGCTACTTTGCGGACACCCCCTAGGGCCTGCCCGACCCCTCCCGCAGGGGCCGGCCCGCCCGGCACGCCCTTCACGCACCCCCGCCGAACGACCCGGCCCGATCCGGCGCGAACGGGGTCAGGCAGAGCCCTCGCGCACCCACCCCGGCACGACCTCCCACCCGTTCACCGCCCACACCAGCCGCCAGTACCGCTCCACCCGCGGATCCACCGGCCCCTCCACCCCCGGAGACCGCCGGAACACCTCGCCGAACTCCGCGTCACCCATCAGCTCCACCAGCTCCACCCACGCCGCCACCTGCTCGGCCGACGGATCCTCCGGCAGATCCGGCGCCGCCACCCGCACCATCGCCGCCACCGACTCCTCGGCCCCCTCCACCAACACGTCCACCAGCCGCCGCCGCTCCCGCGCCGACAACCGCGTCACCCTGTGCATCAACCCGACCTCCTCAGGACTGGACCCGCGCTCGGCCACCAACCGCAACACCGCCCGACGCATCCGCAGCACCCGCAGCTGAACCTCCACCGCATCGGCATGCACGGCGGCCACCTCCGCCACCGACGACTCCCGATCCAGCACCCGCCGCACGGCGGGCAGATCCACACCCAGCTCGCGCAACGTCCGCACCAGCTCCAGACGCACCAGCGCCCCGACGTCGTACAGCCGGTACCCGGCACGACTACGACCGGCCGGCACGACGATCCCCTCGTCGGAGTAGAACCGAATGGTCCGCACCGCCAGCCCCGACCTCCGGGCCAGCTCCCCGATCGAAAAAAACTCCGCCGCGCCGTCCATGCCCCCACCCTGAGGTCTCCACCCACTGGAAACTCAAGGCTAGATTCCGGCGGCCGTACTGGACACACGACCCGCAGCCGTAACAGAATCAGTTACAACAGTCGTTACGGGAGACCCGGAGACACCGATGGGCGCGAACAGCAGCCGCATGACCGTGGCCACCCACACCCTCACCTGGATGGCCTACGTCTGCCCCCGGCGCCCCGACGGCATCGTCACCTCCGAGCAGATCGCCGACAGCGTCAACACCAACCCCGTCGTCATCCGCCGCACCCTCGGCCACCTCCGCGACGCCGGCCTGGTCGAATCCCGGCGCGGCGCCGGCGCCGGCTGGCGACTGACCCGCCCCCCACAGGACATCACCCTCAGGGACGTCTACCTCGCCGTCGAACCCGACCCCCTCCTCGCCCTCCACGCAGGCACCCCCAACCAGAAGTGCCCCGTCGGCATCGGCATCCCACCCGTCCTGCGCGACACCTACGACCGCGCCGAGGAATCCATGAAACGCGAACTGGCCCGCGTCACCATCGCCGACGTCCTCAGAGAGACGATCGCCACCCCGTCCTGACACCGCCCTGACCCCGTCCTGACACCGGCCGGCCCCCGGGACCGGCCTCTTCTCGGCCCACTGTCGTAACCAATCCAGTTACATCAACAGCCTCCGGAGACCCCACACCCGTGCACCGCCCACTCCTCATCCTCGCCACCGGCATGTTCGCCATCGGCACCGACAGCTTCGTCATCGCCGGCATCCTCCCCGACGCCGCCCACACCCTCGACATCCCCACCAGCACCGCCGGCTGGCTCCTCACCGCCTACGCCCTCACCTACGCCCTCCTCGGCCCCGTCACGGCCGCCCTCACCACCCGCTGGCCCCGCCGCACCCTCTTCCTCACCGGATACGCCCTCTTCACCACCGGCAACCTCCTGACCGCCTACGTCCCCCACTTCACCACCGCCCTCGCCGCCCGCGCCCTCGCCGGCCTCGGCGGCGCCATGATCACCCCCGCCGCCGTCGCCGCGGCCGCCACCCTCGCCCCACCCGAACGCCGCGGCCGCGCCATCGCCACCGTCATGACCGGCCTCAGCGCCGCCACCGCCCTCGGCGCACCCCTCGGCACCGCCCTCGCCGGCCTCACCGACGACTGGCGCACCACCATGCTCTTCGTCTCCGCCCTCGGCCTCCTCGCCGCCACCGGCACCGCCCTTTTCCTCCCCACCCTCCCCACCCCGCCCACCGTCCCCCTCCGCACGCGCCTCACCCCCCTCACCGACCACCGCATCGGCCTCACCCTCCTCACCACCCTCCTCGCCTACACCGGCCTCTACACCGTCTACTCCTTCATCGCCCCCTCCCTCGACCGCGCCACCGGCAACAGCACCACCACCCTCGCCGCCCTCCTCTTCACCTGGGGCCTCGCCGCCACCGCAGGCACCCTCGCCTCAGGCCGCCTCACCGACCGCTACGGCAGCCGCCGCGTCATCAACACCGCCCTCACCCTCGCCGCCCTCGACTTCGCCCTCCTCCCTTGGACCACCGCCCACCTCCCCACCACCCTCGCCGCCCTCCTCGTCTGGGGAGCCTGCGGCTGGGGACTCCTCGCCCCCCAGACCCACCGCCTCATCACCACCCTCCCGGCCGCCGCCCCCCTCCTCACCGGCCTCGCCTCCGCGACCGTCTACATCGGCGTCGCCCTCGCACCCGTCGTCGGCCAGGCCGGCCTGACCTGGCTCGGCCCCCACCGGCTCGGCCCCCTCGGCGCCGCCCTCATTACCCTCGCCCTCATCGCGGCCGAAGCCGCCCACACCGCCATCCGCCGCACGGAAAGCGCAACCCAGTGATCACCACCGCACGCCTCCGACTCCGCCCCCTCACCGAGAACGACACCGACTGGTGGGTACGGCTCCACGCCGACGAGGAGGTCGCCCGCTTCGTCGGCACCTACACCCGGGAGCAGGCCGCGGCCCGCCTCCAGGCCATCCACCGCCAATGGACCGACCGCGGCCACGGCCTCTGCGCCGTCGAACTCCGCGACACCGGCGAAACGATCGGCCGCTGCGGCCTGAACTGGTGGGAGCGGTTCGGCGAAACCGAGATCGGCTGGACCTTCGCCCGCCCCCACTGGGGCCACGGCTACGCGACGGAAGCGGCCCGCGCCGTCCTCGACTGGGGCTTCGGCCCCCTGGGCCTGGACCGCATCACGGCCATGATCCACCACGGCAACACGGCCTCGACCGCCGTCGCCACGCGCCTCGGCTTCACCCCGCTCCGCGAGGACACGGTCCTGGACCGGCCCTGCACCGTTTACGCCCTGGACGTCAGTACTTCGGCCCGACGTGGGCGTCCATGAGGGCGACGGATTCCTTGCGGGCGATGGAGACGTTGAAGGGGTCACTGCCCCGCGCGAGGACCGTCCACTGGACGCCGACCTTGGCGAGGGTGTCGGTGCAGAGCCGACGGATGTCGTCGGACTTGTTGGTGAAGAAGTACCGGGGGTACTCGTACCGCTTCCCGTTCCGGACGGTCCAGTTGGTGATCCGGCACCCGTCGGAATGGATCAGGCCCCGGATGAACTCCCAGGGGTGAGCGTCCACGATCTCCTGTTGCCAGGGTTCGAGGGCGATGAGTCGGTCGTGCTTCTTCCCGGGTGCGTGCTGGGGGAACAGGCACGTCCAGTGCCGCCCGTAGCTGGTGACGGCAACGCAGCCCTGGCGCTGCAGCACGTAGACCTTGTCCGTCGGACGCACCGCCAGGATGGCGGTGCGGCACTGCTCGATGAGGCCGGGCCAGCCGTTGTCGCAGAAGACGCGGAGGTGGTGTCCGCCGCGCGGGTGTTCGCTGATGCAGCCGTCACCGAGATAGAGGCCGAGCAGGTAGGAGTAGGCAGCCTCGTCGGCCGGGCGTGAGCACGGCGCTGACTGGTTGAGGCGGGGCAACGGCTCGATGCGGGTGAGCCAGGAGCGGATGGCCGCCCGGGATATTCCCGTTTCCTTGCTGACGGAGTTCAGACTGCGTCCGCTGTCGAGCAGAGCCAGGGCGCGTTTACGCGTGGGGATGTCGTACATGCGATCGACGGTGGCGTGCGCAATTCGCCCACGTGCCGGAATTGTGCAGGCGTCCCTAAAACGGGTGAAGGTCACGTGGATATCACGTGACCTTGGAAAGGAAGGAAAAGTGCCCCGGGTCGGACTCGAACCGACACTGTGTGGGTTTTGAATCCACTGCCTGCTGCCAATTGGGCTACCGGGGCCCGCGGAATCGAAGGTTTAGCCCGACCCGCTGCGGGTCCACCTTACCGCAGGTGGGTAGGCTCGGGGGAGCTTGTTATGCCCCGCAAAGAGGAGCCTCCGTGACCGCCGAGCACGAGTCGACGCCCACGCCCGACGCCGACCAGTCGCACGTTCCGCCGCTGACGACCCGCGTCGTCATCGCCGAGGACGAGGCGCTCATCCGTCTCGACCTCAAAGAGATGCTCGAAGAGGAGGGGTACTCCGTCGTCGGCGAGGCCGGTGACGGGCAGACCGCCATCGAGCTCGCGCGGGAGCACCGGCCCGACCTGGTCATCCTCGACGTGAAGATGCCCGTCCTCGACGGGATCTCCGCCGCCGAGAAGATCGCCGGGGAGTCCATCGCCCCGGTCCTGATGCTCACCGCCTTCTCGCAGCGCGAGCTCGTCGAGCGGGCCCGGGACGCCGGGGCCATGGCGTACCTGGTGAAGCCGTTCAGCAAGAGCGACGTGGTCCCGGCCATCGAGATGGCCGTGTCCCGGTTCGCGGAGCTGAAGGCGCTGGAGAAGGAGGTCGCGGACCTCTCCGCGCGTCTGGAGACCCGCAAGCTCGTCGACCGGGCCAAGAGCATCCTGCAGACCCAGTACGGGCTGACGGAGCCGGCCGCGTTCCGGTGGATCCAGAAGACCTCCATGGACCGCCGCATGTCCATGCAGCAGGTCGCCGAGGCGGTCATCGAGGACGCCGAGGAGAAGAAGCAGAACGCCGCCGGGAAGTAGCCGGGAGGTAGCGGCCCGGAGCATGCGTGAGGCCCGTCTCCCCCCGAGGGGAGACGGGCCTCACGGGTTTCAGGGGGCGTCAGTCCTCGCCGAGGTACGCCTTGCGGACGTCCTCGTTGACGAGCAGCTCGCGGCCGGGGCCCGACAGGACGACCTTGCCGATCTCCATGACGTGGCCCTGGTCGGCCAGCGACAGCGCGGCCTGGGCGTTCTGCTCGACGAGCAGGATCGTGGTGCCCGACGCCTTGAGCTCGGCGATGGTGGCCATGATCTTCTGCATCATCAGCGGGGAGAGGCCCATGGAGGGCTCGTCCAGCATGAGCAGCTTGGGCCGGGACATGAGCGCGCGGCCCATGGCGAGCATCTGCTGCTCGCCGCCCGAGAGGGTGCCGGCGGCCTGCTTGCGGCGCTCTCCCAGGATGGGGAAGAGGTCGTAGGCGCGCTGGACGTCCTTCTGGATGCCTTCCTTGTCGTTGCGGAGGAAGGCGCCGAGGAGGAGGTTGTCCTCGATGGTCATGCGGGGGAAGATGTGCCGGCCCTCGGGGGAGTGGGCGAGGCCGAGCGAGACGATGTCGTGCGCGGGGACCTTCTTGAGGGACTTGCCCTGGAACTTGATCTGGCCGCCCTTGGGCTTGATCAGTCCGGAGAGGGTGCGCAGGGTGGTCGTCTTGCCGGCGCCGTTCGTTCCGATGAGGGTGACGATCTGGCCTTCGTCGACGCTGAAGGAGATGCCCTTGACGGCTTCGATCTTGCCGTAGGCGACGCGGAGGTCTTCGACCTCCAGGAGTGCGGTCACTTGGCTTCTCCGTCCGTGCTGGTGGTGCTGTCCGCCTCGGCGTCTGCGGCTTCGGCGGCGTCTGCGGCCTCGGAGGCTTCGGCTTCGGCGGCTTCGGCGGCTTCGGCGGCCTCGGCCGCTTCGGCTGCTTCTTCGGCGGCCTCGACCTCGGCGGCTTCCTCGGCGCCGGGGGCGCCTTCGAAGGGCTCGCCGAGGTAGGCGGCGACGACGCGTTCGTCGCTCTGGACTTCGCCGGCGGTGCCTTCGATGAGCTTTTCGCCCTGGACGAGGCAGGCGACGCGGTCGCAGAGGTTGAAGATGAAGCGCATGTCGTGCTCGATGACGAGGACGGCGATGCCCTTGTCCCGGATGGCGAAGATGAGTTCTTCGGTGGCCCGGGTTTCCTGGGGGTTCATGCCGGCGGTGGGCTCGTCCAGGAGGATGAGGCCGGGGTCGCTGGCGAGGGCGCGGGCGATTTCCAGCTTGCGCTGTTCGCCGTAGGGGAGGTTGCGGGCGAGGTGTTCGGCCTTGTGGTCGAGGCCGATGAACGCGAGCAGTTCCATGGCCTTCTCGCGGCTGGCGGCTTCTTCCTTGTGGAAGCCGGGGAGCCGCAGGAGGGCGGACCAGAGGCCTTCTTTGGTGCGGGTGTGGCGTCCGACGAGGACGTTTTCCAGGACCGTCATATTGTTGAAGAGACGGATGTTCTGGAAGGTGCGGGCGATGCCGGCCGCGGTGACCTTGAAGGACTTGGGCGGCAGGACGGTGCCCTTGTAGCGGACCTCTCCCTCGGTGGGGATGTAGAGGCCGGTGAGGCAGTTGAAGAAGGTGGTCTTGCCGGCGCCGTTGGGGCCGATGAGGCCGACGATCTCGCCGCTGCGTACGGTCAGGTCGACGTTCTTGACGGCGGTGAGGCCGCCGAAGCGCATCGTGACGCCGCGTGCGTCGAGGACCGTTTCGGTGGTGGTGGTCGTCATGGGTCAGGCCCCTGCCTTGCCGAGGACCGTGGGCGCGTCGAGGTCCGCGTGGAGTTCGAGCTGGTTGCGCCGGTTGGGGATGAGGCCTTCGGGGCGCAGGCGCATCAGGATGACGAGTGCGACGCCGAAGACGAGGAGCTGGTAGTCGCCGAGGAACTGGAGCTTGTTGGGGATCAGGAAGAGCAGGGATCCGCCGACGAGGGGCCCGGAGATGGTTCCCATGCCGCCGAGGACGACCGCGGCGAGCAGGAACGCGGAGTTCGGCGGGAGGGAGTTGGCGAACTGGTACTGGTCGGGGGTGACCGTGTACTGGACGTGGGCCTGTACGGCGCCGGCGAGGCCGGCGAGGGTGGCGCCGAGGGCGAAGGCGATGAGCTTGACGCGGAAGCCGTTGATGCCCATGGCTTCGGCGGCGGTCTCGTCCTCGCGGATGGCGACCCAGGCGCGGCCGATGCGGGAATCGGCGCTGCGGCGGAAGACCATGACCACGATGAGGGTGACCAGGAGCAGCAGCAGGAAGTAGTTGGCGAAGCGGCCGATGGTGAAGCCGGCGATGGTGTGGCTGGCGCCGAAGTCGAAGCCGAAGAGGTCGACGTTGGGGATGTTGGAGATGCCCTTGGAGCCGTTGGTGACGTTGGGGCCGGAGACGCCGTCGAAGTTGTTCATGGTGATGCGGAAGATCTCACCGAAGCCGAGCGTCACGATGGCGAGGTAGTCGCCCCGCAGGCGCAGGGTGGGCGCGCCGATGAGGACGCCGAAGACCATGGAGGCGACCGCGCCGATGAGGATGGCCGCCCAGAAGGGGAACTGCACGCCGAAGGGGGAGTTCGGGGCACCGGAGACCAGGGCCGCGGTGTAGGCGCCGACGCCGAGGAAGGCGACGTAGCCGAGGTCGAGGAGGCCGGTGAGGCCGACGACGATGTTCAGGCCGAGGGCGACGGTGGCGAAGATGAGGATGTTGACGCCGACGGTCGCGTACTGGTCGTCGGTCTGGGTGAGGGGGAAGGCCATGGCGGCGACGAAGGCGCCGATGAGGGCGACGTTGCGGTGCTTGGCCGTGAGGGCGGTGAAGCGGGCGACGAGGCCGCTCTTGTTGAGGGCGCCGAAGCCGAAGCCCGCGGTGATCAGGAAGCCGACGAAGAGTTCCTGGTACGGGGTGGTGATGCCGTAGGTGAAGATGCCGAGGGCGATGGCGAGTACGGCGGCGATGAGGAGGATCTCGGCCCAGGAGGGGACGGCGCGGGGCGGGGCGGGGGTGCGGGCTGCGAAGGCGGATTTGGCGGTGGTCCAGGTGTTGCCCGCGTTGTGCTTGAAGGTGTCCCAGGCGCCGTCGTCGGGGTCGGGGCCTTCGAGGGTGGGGCGGGCGAAGGGCAGTGCGAGGGCGCCGGCGAGGCTGGCGAGGGTGGTGAGGGCGACGATGTAGCCGCCGGGTTCCAGGTTCACGATGCCGCCGAGCTGGACGGTGATGGTGATGACCGTGTACCAGGCGGTGGCGAAGGCGGCGAGTGCGGAGAGCTTGATGGCCGCGTCGGCGCCGCCGGGGGTGAGCCAGCCGAGGCCCTTGATGCCGTAGGAGGCGAGGCCGAAGAGGGTGGTGAGGGCGCCGCCGACGAGGACGAGCCACTGGAGTCCGCCGGGGTAGCCGTAGACGGTGAGGTCTCCGGGGAACTCGTGGGTCCAGGTCCAGGACAGGAAGCAGGAGATGACGGTGAGGAGGCCGCCGGCGGTGGCGAGGAGGCGGGCCGTCTTCTCGGGGATCGCGATGAAGCCGGTGTCGGCTGCGGTGGTCTGCGGGGTGTCCGCGGTGATGGTCGTCATGGTTCTCACGCCCTGTCCGCCACGCGCTCGCCCATGAGGCCCTGCGGCCGGAAGAGGAGCACGAGGATGAGGAGTACGAACGCCCAGGTGTTGCCCCAGGACTGGCCGCCGAGCTGGTGCATGCCGGGGACGTCGGCGATGTAGGCGGTGGTGAGGGTCTCGGCGAGGCCGAGGACCAGGCCGCCGACCATGGCGCCGTAGATGTTCCCGATGCCGCCGAGGACGGCGGCGGTGAAGGCCTTGAGGCCGAGGATGAAGCCCATGCGGTACTGGACTTCGCCGTACTTGAGGCCGTAGGCGACGGCGCCGACGGCGGCGAAGGTGGCGCCGAGTGCGAACGCGATCGTGATGATGCGGTCGGTGTTGATGCCCATGAGCTTGGCGGTGTCCGGGTCCTGCGCGGTGGCCTGCATGCCGCGGCCGGTGCGGGTCTTCTTGACGAAGAAGCCGAGGAAGGCCATGGAGATGGGGGCGGCGAGGACGAGGAAGAGGTCACCGGTCTGGATGGTGATGCTGCCGATGTGGAAGGGGCCGCCGGGGATCTCGGGGAACTTGACGGAGGACTTCGCGTCGGGGTACCAGGCCCAGACCGCCTGCTGGAGGACGATGGAGAGGCCGATGGCGGTGATGAGCGGTGCGAGGCGGGGTGCGCTGCGCAGCGGTCGGTAGGCGAAGCGTTCGGCGCCGACGGCGATGAGGGTGGCGACGATGACCGCGCCTATGAGCATGAGCGGCAGCGCGATCCACATGGTGGTGCCGGTGGGGAGCATCAGCCAGACCGTGAGGGCTCCGAAGCCGCCGGTCATGAAGATCTCGCCATGCGCGAAGTTGATGAGCTGGACGATGCCGTAGACCATGGTGTAGCCGATGGCGACGAGCCCGTACATGGATCCCAGTAGCAGGCCGTTGACCAGCTGTTGCGGCAGTTCGTGCACCGCAGGTCCTCCGAGTCTTTCGACGGATGTGACACCGCGCGGGGCGCTTGGTTCGCGCCCCGCGCGGCAAGTGAGGGGTGTTACAGGGGACTGGCGGAGGGTCAGCCGGCGAGGGTGCCGGACTCGACGGACTTGAAGTCGTCGCCGTCGACCTTGTAGACGGTCAGCTGCTTGTTGGTGGCGTCGCCGAACTCGTCGAAGGAGACCTTGCCGGTCACGCCGTCGAAGGAGACGCCCTGGACGGCCTCGAGGACCTTGGCGCGGGCGTCGGACGGGAGCTTGCCGCTGTTGGCGTCGACGACCTTCTTGACGCCCTCGATGATGGCCCAGGCGGAGTCGTAGGCGTAGCCGCCGTAGGCGGAGTAGTCGTCCTTGTAGCCGGCCTTCTTGTAGTTCTCGATGAACTCCTTGGCGGACGGCAGGGTTTCGACGGGGGCGCCGACGGAGGTGCAGAGGTCGCCCTGGCCGCCGGGGCCGGCGAGCTCGACGTACTTCTTGTCCTTGATGCCGTCGCCGCCGACGAGCGGGATGTTGGCGCCGGCGGCCTTGATCTGCTTGCTGAGCGGGCCGGCCGCGGGGTACTCGCCGCCGTAGTAGACGACGTCGGCGCCCGAAGACTTCACCTGGGTGACGACGGCGGAGAAGTCCTTGGAGTCGGGGTCGATGTGGCCCTCGCCGGCGACCTGGCCGCCGAGCTTGGTGAACTCGCCCTTGAAGGTTCCGGCGAGGCCGGCGCCGTAGGTCTTCTTGTCGTCGATGATGAAGACCTTCTTCTTGCCGGCCTTGTTGAAGAGGTACTGCGCGGCGAAGGGGCCCTGGATGGCGTCCGTGGTCGCGGTGCGGAAGTAGCTCTTGTAGGTGCGGGCCTTCTGGCCCTCGGCCCACTTGGGGCCCTGGGTCAGGGAGGGGCTGGTGTTGGCCGGGGAGATCTGGGTGAGCTTGGCGTCGTCGAAGACCTTCTGCATGGACTCCGAGACGGAGGAGTTCAGCGGGCCGACGACACCGAGGACGTCCTTGTTGGCGACGAGCTTGGTGGCGTTCTGCTGGCCGGAGGTGGCCTGGGCCTGGTCGTCGAGGGCCTCGAACTTGAAGGTGACGCCCTTGACGTACTTCTTCTCGTTGGCCTGCTTGACGGCGAGCTCGGCGGAGTTCTTGATGCCGAGGCCGAGGGCGGAGAGGTCGCCGGTGAGCGGGGCGTCGACGCCGATGACGACGGTGGTGCCACCGTCACCGCCGGCGGAGCCTCCGCTGTCGTTGCGCGAGCCGCAGGCGGTGAGAGTGAGGGCGCCCGCGGCGAGGGCGGCGGTCACGGCGATGAGCTGACGAGAACGCAACGTTCAGTCCTTTCCTGGCGCCGCGTCCCCCGTGGGACGCGTCGAGTCGAACGCGGGGAACCGAACTGAGGAAATCCGGCGGTCGCGGTAACTGGCCGTGACTCTAGGCGGCTCTTCGGGGGATATGGAGGGCTGAGGCCAATGATGTGACTCTCTTGTTATGCCACGGCGTAATACATAGCGGATGGGGGCGGGTGGAACGGGGGAATTCCGGCTGGTTCGTCTTGTCCGGATGGTGAGACGGCGCAGGACCATGCGGCGGTTTGGGTCCTGACGCGCCATGACTCTAAGGGTTTTTGCTCATGACGGCGCCGGGCTGCCCGTGTCTCGATCTTCGGGACACGCCCTGGTCAGCGCGACGGAAAGATCCCTGGCATATCGGTCACCGGGGATGTAACTGTGATCCTCTTTCTGGAATCCATTACTCAGGGTTACTTCGAGGAATGGCAGTCCGGAATTCCGTGCTACATGCACGCAGTCTTTTGCCTGAATGACCACGAGGAGCTCGTGGACTTCCCCCGCCGCGACCGTGGCGGGCAGGAGTGGCCGGATCGTCACGCTCAGCGCCGGTGACGGCTGCCCGATCCGCTCCACCGTGACCGGCGGACCGGACGAGGTCCGCACACGGACAGTGAACGCGAAGGCGGCGCCGTCGAGGGCCGGCTCCACCGGCTGTCCGTAGACGAGGGAGAGCGTCTGGGAGGGTGCGGCGGGCGGCGCCGGCGCCGGGGGTGCGTGGCGGGTGGCCTGGATCCGTACGGCCGCTGCGGCCAGGACGGCCACCGAGGCGACGGTGAGGACGGCGCGGCGGTGGCGGGCGTAGAAGGCGCGCGGCCGCTCGGTCCAGCGGGGAGGGGCGGGCCTGCGGGGACCCGGGTGCCCGCCCTCCCGGTCCCAGGTGCCCTCGCCGTCCCAGGTGCCCTCGCCGGGCTCCAGGGGGCCTATCCCGCCGCCGGTCACGGGGTGCCGCCGGGGCGGGGCGGGGCCTGGCGGGGGGTGTGCGGCGGCGTTGCCGCGGGGGCGGCGGTGATGTGCCGCGGCGCCGGTCCGGATCCCATGCGGGAACGCTAGACCGGCGCCGAGAGCTGCACAACGGCCCGTCCCGGACCGGTTGTTAAGGCTTCGTGTCGCGTGGGATCCGGAGGTCAGGACTCCGTGTCGCGCAGGAGGCAGGTGAGGCGGGCGGTGCAGACGCGGCGGTCCTGGTCGTCGGTGATGACGATCTCGTACGTGGCGGTGGAGCGGCCGCGGTGGACGGGGGTGGCGGTGCCGGTGACGATGCCGTCGCGGGCGCCGCGGTGGTGGGTGCAGTTCAGGTCGACGCCGACGGCGATCTTCTTGCTGCCGCCGTGCAGCATGGCGCCGACCGAGCCGAGGGTCTCGGCGAGGACGGCCGAGGCGCCGCCGTGCAGCAGGCCGTAGGGCTGGGTGTTGCCCTTGACGGGCATCGTGGCGACGACCCGGTCGGCGGAGGCCTCCAGGATCTTGATCTCCATGCGCTCGCCGAGGGCGCCCGCGGAGAACAGGGCGGGCAGGTCTATGCCCAGGGCCGCGTACTCGTCGAGGACCTCCTGGGGGAACTTCACGGCGTGCTGCTGCTCGTCGGCCATGGGCCTGCTCCGTTCGTCAACGATCGTTAACCATCTGGGGCCGTTCTATCAGGCCTGCTCGAAGCGCACGACGACGGACTTGCTGGCGGGGGTGTTGCTGGTGTCGGCGGTGGAGTCCAGGGGGACCAGGACGTTGGTCTCGGGGTAGTAGGCGGCGGCGCAGCCGCGTGCGGTGGGGTAGTGGACCACGCGGAAACCGGGGGCGCGGCGCTCGACGCCGTCCTTCCACTCGCTGACGAGGTCGGTGTAGGAGCCGTCGGCGAGGCCGAGCTCGGCGGCGTCGTCGGGGTGGACCATGACGACGCGGCGCCCGCCGGTGATGCCGCGGTAGCGGTCGTCGAGGCCGTAGATGGTGGTGTTGTACTGGTCGTGGCTGCGCAGGGTCTGCAGGAGCAGCCGGCCGGCCGGGACCTCGGGGTACTCGACGGGGGCGGCGGTGAAGTTGGCCTTGCCGGTCTTCGTGGGGAAGCGGCGCTCGTCGCGGGGGGCGTGGGGGAGCTGGAAGCCGCCCGGGCGGGCGACGCGGGCGTTGAAGTCCTCGAAGCCGGGGACGACGCGGGCGATGCGGTCGCGGATGACGGCGTAGTCGCGCTCGAAGTCCTCCCAGGGGGTCCGGGAGGCCGTGCCGAGGACGGCGCGGGCCATGCGGGCGACGATGGCGGGCTCGGAGAGCAGGTGGGGGGAGGCGGGGGCGAGGTTGCCGCGGGAGGCGTGGACCATGCCCATGGAGTCCTCGACGGTGACGAACTGCTTGCCGTTCGCCTGGACGTCCTTGTCGGTGCGGCCGAGCGTGGGCAGGATCAGGGCGCGCCGGCCGGTCACCGCGTGGGAGCGGTTGAGCTTGGTGGAGACGTGGACGGTCAGGGAGGCGCCCCGCATCGCGGCCTCGGTGACGTCGGTGTCGGGGGTGGCGCCGACGAAGTTGCCGCCCATGGCGAAGAAGACCTTGGCCTTGCCGTCGCGCAGCGCCTCGATGGCGCGGACCACGTCGTAGCCGTGGGCGCGGGGCGAGGTGATGGAGAACTCGCGGTCGAGGGCGTCGAGGAAGGCGGGCGCGGGGCGTTCGAAGATGCCCATGGTGCGGTCGCCCTGGACGTTGGAGTGGCCGCGCACGGGGCAGACGCCGGCGCCGGGGCGGCCGATGTCGCCGCGGAGCAGGAGGAGGTTGACGACCTCGCGGATGGTGGCGACGGCGTGCTTGTGCTGGGTCAGGCCCATGGCCCAGCAGACGATGGTGCGCTTCGAGGCGAGGATCATCGCGAGGGCGCGTTCGATCTCGGGGCGGGTCAGGCCGGTGGCCTTGAGGGTCTCGTCCCAGTCGGCCTCCTTCGCGGCCTCGGCGAGCTCCTCGTAGCCGTGGGTGTGCTCCCGGATGAAGTCCTCGTCGAGGGCGCCGTCCGTCTCGATGACCAGCTTGTTGAGGAGGCGGAAGAGGGCCTGGTCGCCGCCGATGCGGATCTGGAGGAACAGGTCGTTGAGGGGGGTGCCCTTGACCATGCCGAGGGGGGTCTGGGGGTTCTTGAACCGCTCCATGCCGGCCTCGGGCAGCGGGTTCACCGAGATGATCTTCGCGCCGGCGTTCTTGGCCTTCTCCAGGGCGGAGAGCATGCGGGGGTGGTTGGTGCCCGGGTTCTGCCCGGCGACGATGATCAGTTCGGCCTGGTGGAGGTCTTCGAGGGAGACGCTGCCCTTGCCGATGCCGATGGTCTCGCTGAGCGCCGAGCCGGAGGACTCGTGGCACATGTTGGAGCAGTCCGGCAGGTTGTTGGTGCCGAACTCGCGGGCGAAGAGCTGGAAGAGGAACGCGGCCTCGTTGCTGGTGCGCCCGGAGGTGTAGAAGACGGCCTCGTCGGGGGAGGAGAGGGCGTTCAGCTCCTCGGCGATGATCTCGAAGGCGCGCTGCCAGCCGACGGCCTCGTAGCGGTCGCCGCCCTCGGGCAGGTACATGGGCTCGGTGATGCGGCCCTGCTGGCCGAGCCAGTAGCCGGAGCGCCCGGCGAGATCGGAGAGGGGGTGCTCCGCGAAGAAGGCGGGGGTCACGCGGCGCAGGGTGGCCTCTTCGGCGACGGCCTTGGCGCCGTTCTCGCAGAACTCGGCGGTGTGCCGCTTGTCGCCCTCGGGCCAGGCGCAGCCGGGGCAGTCGAAGCCGTCCTTCTGGTTGACCTTGAGGAGGGTCCGCGCGGTGCGGACCAGGCCCATCTGCTCGTTCGCGATCTTGAGGGTGTGCCCGATGGCCGGCAGGCCGGCCGCGGCGTGCCGAGGGGGCCCCACGTGCGGCGCGTCCTGTACCGGATCACCTGCGGGCGGCTTGGTGGCCATGTCGCTCCCCTTCGAGCAGTTTTCTCGTACGCCCCGATCCTGTCACGCTCCGCCGACATCGCCGACGGCGGATTTGTCGGTGGGGGCGCCTAGGATCGGGGGCGTGGCAGAGACAGCATCGAAGAAGACCGAGCAGACGACCGCAGCGGACCGCCCCCGCCTGATGCTCATGGACGGGCACTCCCTGGCGTACCGGGCGTTCTTCGCGCTGCCGGCGGAGAACTTCACGACGGCGACGGGCCAGCCGACCAATGCCATCTACGGCTTCGCGTCGATGCTGGCGAACACCCTGCGTGACGAGGCGCCCACGCACTTCGCGGTGGCGTTCGACGTGTCCCGCAAGACCTGGCGTTCGACGGAGTTCCCCGAGTACAAGGCGAACCGCTCCAAGACCCCCGACGAGTTCAAGGGGCAGGTCGAGCTGATCGGCGAGCTCCTGGACGCGATGAAGGTGCCGCGGTTCGCGGTCGACGGTTTCGAGGCCGACGACGTGATCGCCACGCTGGCGACGCAGGCCGAGGCCCTCGGGTTCGACGTCCTGATCGTCACCGGCGACCGGGACTCCTTCCAGCTGGTCTCCGAGCACACCACCGTCCTCTACCCGACCAAGGGCGTCTCCGAGCTGACCCGGTTCACGCCGGAGAAGGTCGTGGAGAAGTACGGGCTCACCCCGCGCCAGTACCCGGACTTCGCGGCCCTGCGCGGCGACCCGTCCGACAACCTGCCGGGCATCCCGGGCGTCGGCGAGAAGACGGCGGCGAAGTGGATCAACCAGTTCGGTTCGTTCGCGGAGCTGGTGGAGCGGGCCGACGAGGTCAAGGGCAAGGCCGGGCAGAACTTCCGCGACCACCTGGAGGCCGTGAAGCTCAACCGGGTGCTGACCGAGATGGTCAAGGACGTGGAGCTGGCCAAGACCCCCGCCGACCTGGCCCGCGCCCCCTACGACCGCTCCGCGGTCACGGGCGTGCTGGACGTGCTGGAGATCCGCAACGCCTCGCTGCGCGAGCGGCTGCTGGCCGTGGACCCGGGCGCGGACCGGGAGGAGGCGCCGGCCCCGGCGGCCGGCGTGGAGCTGGACGGGTCGGTGCTGGGCGCGGGCGAGCTGGCCCCCTGGCTCGCGGCGCACGCGGGCGGCCCGCTCGGCGTCTCGACCGTGGACAGCTGGGCGCTGGGCCAGGGCAACGTCTCCGAGGTGGCGCTGGCCGCCGCCGGCGGGGCGGCGGCCTGGTTCGACCCGTCCGAGCTGGACGAGGCCGACGAGAAGGCCTTCGCCGCCTGGGCGGCGGACCCGTCCGCGCCGAAGACGGTGCACAACGCCAAGGGTCTGATGCGGGTCTTCCCGGAGCACGGCTGGACCCTGGCGGGCGTCGTCATGGACACCGCGCTCGCCGCCTACCTGGTCAAGCCGGGCCGGCGCTCCTTCGCGCTGGACGTGCTGTCGGTGGAGTACCTGGGCCGTGAGCTCCAGCCGCCGGCCGCCGACGGGCAGCTGGCCTTCGGCGCGGACGACACCGCCGAGGCGGACGCCCTGATGGCGCAGGCCCGCGCGGTCCTGGACCTGGGCGAGGCCTTCACCGCCAAGCTCCCCGAGGTCGGCGCCGTCGAGCTGCTGCACGAGATGGAGCTGCCCACCTCCGAGCTGCTGGCGCGCCTGGAGCGGGCCGGTATCGCCGCCGACCGCGACCACCTGGAGGGCATGGAGCAGCAGTTCGCGGGCGCCGTGCAGCAGGCGGTCAAGGAGGCGCACGCCGCCGTCGGGCACGAGTTCAACCTGGGCTCGCCCAAGCAGCTCCAGGAGGTGTTCTTCGGCGAGCTGGACCTGCCGAAGACGAAGAAGACGAAGACCGGCTACACGACGGACGCGGACGCGCTGGCCTGGCTGGCCACGCAGACCGACCACGAACTGCCGGTGATCATGCTGCGCCACCGGGAGCAGGCCAAGCTCCGCGTGACCGTCGAGGGCCTGGTCAAGTCGATCGCCGCCGACGGCCGGGTGCACACCAGCTTCAGCCAGACCACCGCCGCCACGGGCCGCCTGTCCTCCACGGACCCCAACCTGCAGAACGTGCCGGTGCGCACGGACGAGGGCCGGGCCATCCGCCGCGGCTTCGTCGTCGGCGAGGGCTACGAGTCGCTGATGACGGCCGACTACAGCCAGATCGAACTGCGGGTCATGGCCCACCTCTCCGAGGACGAGGGCCTGATCGAGGCGTTCAACTCCGGCGAGGACCTGCACACCACGGTCGCCTCCCAGGTGTTCGGGGTGGAGCGCTCCCAGGTCGACGCCGAGATGCGCCGCAAGATCAAGGCCATGTCCTACGGCCTGGCGTACGGGCTCTCCGCCTTCGGTCTCGCCCAGCAGCTGAACATCGAGCCCGCCGAGGCGCGCGGCCTGATGGAGACCTTCTTCGAGCGCTTCGGCGGGGTCCGCGACTACCTCCAGCGCGTGGTCGACGAGGCCCGGGCCACCGGCTACACGGCCACCGTCTTCGGGCGCCGCCGCTACCTGCCCGACCTCAACAGCGACAACCGCCAGCGCCGCGAGGCCGCCGAGCGGATGGCGCTGAACGCCCCGATCCAGGGCACCGCCGCCGACATCGTCAAGGTCGCGATGCTCCGCGTGGACAAGGCCCTGGCCGAGGCCGGGCTGTCCTCGCGGATGCTGCTCCAGGTCCATGACGAAATCGTCCTGGAGATCGCCCCCGGCGAGGGGGAGCGCGTCGAGGAGCTGGTGCGCCGCGAGATGGGCGCCGCCGTGGAGCTGCGGGCCCCGCTGGACGTGTCCGTGGGCGTCGGCGGCGACTGGGAGTCCGCCGCGCACTGACCCCGGCGGCCCGTCCGCGCGCCCGGCGCCCGTCCCCGCCTACGCGGTGGGGACGGGCGTCCGTGCTTCCCGGTCCGGGCGGGGGGCCGGTCGCGGTCGTGGCGGTGGCGCAGCCGCACCAGGGCCCCGTACAGCAGCAGGCCCACCGTGAGGCCGCCGCCGGCTCCGAAGCAGACGGTGGGGATGATGTCGAGGGGGCTGTGGATCCGGTCGTGGAAGGTGAGGAAGCGCATCACCCGCAGGGTGACCCAGACGGCCGTGCAGACGGCGATCAGGAGCAGGGCGCCCCACCGCTCCCCGCGGCCGAGCACCGGCACCGCGGGCGGCACGGGCCGCTTCGGCAGCCGGCGCAGCCCGCTCGCCGTGAACCAGAGCAGGGCGCAGGCGGCGATCGCGGAGGTGCCGTACTGGAGGAAGGTGTACGGGGGCAGGCCGAGGGCGAGGGGCCGGTTCAGCCACGGCAGTGCGTCCGTGCCCCAGCGGCCGCCGTGCGTGAAGGCGTCCCACACCACGTGGGTGAGCGAGCCGGCGACGGCCGAGAGGTAGAACCGCAGCGCGAGCGCGGGCAGTCGGCGCCCCCGCCAGTGCTCACCGCGCACCAGGGCGTGGACGCGGCCGCGCGAGCCGGCCGGGAGCAGCGCGACCAGCGGCTCGCGCAGCAGGATCCAGCACGCGGCGAGGACGGCGGTCAGCAGGGCGTCGACGGTCACCACGCCCAGGAGGGAGTGCGCGAAGTCCCCGTAGCCCATGAGGCCGCCGACGACCGCGTCCGCGAAGAAGAAGGAGTCCGGCGCGAACGACCCCAGCACCAGGGCCGAGGCGACCAGTGGCCCCCGCGCCCGGCCCGTGCGGCGGATGGCCGGAAGTACGGCGGCCGCGTGGCTGAGAGTGAACGGCACGGAGCCTCCCGGGGGTAGCCGATGTCGGGACATTATGCGTGACCCGCGCAGGCACGTGGGGATGTGGTGAATGTCAGGCCCGTACTGCGTGCCGTGTGCAGGGAGTTGACGTAGGGTCACGCGGACGTCCGGACGTCCAGTGGAGGGGTCCCGCTCATGTCGGCACGAATATTCGGCCGCGGCCTGCGCCGTGGCGCGGCCGCGGCACTGGTATCGGCGCTGGTGGCCGCCGCGATGACGGCCTCCCAGGGCCCCGCGCTCGCGGGCCCGGAGCGGATCGCGGCCGCCGGGGAGGGGGCCGCGCGGCCGCCCGCCGCCGCGCCGGACTCCGGCGGGGATTCCTCCTACCTGACCGAACTGCCGCCGCTGGCCGCCCCCGTGCCGCCGCCGGCCCTCCTGCCGGACGGGGAGGCGGCCCCCGGCGGGCAGCCCGTACCGGCGCCGTCCCTCGCGGAGGCGGTGGTCCGGCCTGCGGGTGAGGGCGCGCAGGGCATCCCGGCGAGCGTGCTCGCCGCGTACCGGCGGGCCGAGCAGCGGGTGGGGGCGGACGACCCCGGCTGCGGGCTGCGCTGGCAGCTGCTCGCGGCGATCGGCAAGGTCGAGTCCGGGCAGGCCGACGGCGGACGGGTCGACGCGAACGGGACCACCCTGCGGCCGATCCTGGGGCCCGTGCTCGACGGCAACGGCTTCGCGGACATCTCCGACACCGACGGCGGGGCCTACGACGGCGACGCCCGCCACGACCGGGCCGTCGGCCCGATGCAGTTCATCCCCTCCACCTGGGCCGCCTGGGGCCAGGACGGCAACGGCGACGGGCGGCGCGACCCCGGCAACGTCTACGACGCGGCCCTGGCGGCCGGACGCTACCTGTGCGCGGGCGGCCGCGACCTGAGGACGGGCGCCGGACTGGACCGGGCCGTGCTCTCGTACAACCGGTCGGCGGAGTACCTGCGGACGGTGCGCACCTGGTACGCGTACTACCTCCAGGGCGCGCACGAGGTCCCGGACGGCACCGGCCCGGCCCCGCTCCCCGCCCCGGGCACCCCGGCCCCGAAGCCGACCCCGACGCCGACGCCGAAGCCGAGCCCCACGCCGACGCCGAGCCCCACGCCGACGCCGAGTCCCACCCCGACGCCGAGTCCCACCCCGACGCCCACGCCCACGCCGAAGCCGAGCCCCACCCCGACGCCCACGCCGAGCCCGACCTCGACGCCGAGCCCCACGCCCACGCCGAGTACCACGCCCGGCCCCACGCAGACCCCGAAGCCCTCGCCGACCCCGAAGCCGAGCGCCACCCCCACGCCCACCCCGAAGCCGAGCGCCTCCCCGAGCCCCTCGGCCTCCACGAAGCCCGCCCCCGCCGCCCCTTAGGGCCCGGGCCCGCCCGACGGTTCTCATCTGGTCCCCGCGTTGCTACGGTACGCCTCCCTGACGACCCATCAGATCCAGGGAGGCCCCGCCGTGCGCGCACTCGCCGCCGCCGCCGTCGGGCTGGCCGCCGCGCTGGCCCTCGTCCTCGCCGTCACGGCGTTCGGGGTGCCCGAAGGCAGGACCTCGCCCAAGCCCCTGCTCACCACCGCGCCCCCCGCGCCCGGACAGGAGTAAGGAGGTCCGGCCGTGCGACGCAGAGCGAGCCTCGTCCTGCTTGCCTTCGCCGTGTTCTGCGCAGCCCTCGCACCGCTGCTGCGCTGGTACGCGTACCCCCGCCTGGCCAAGATCCCGGCGAACCAGTACCAGGCCGTGGTCCTGGAGGCCAAGGACGCCACCCTCCTCGACTACACCGGCGGGATGCAGCCCAGGAAGGTCGACAAGGTGACCATCGTCCAGACCCTCAAGGGCGACGTCGAGGCGTCCCGGCGGATCGAGGCCGACGCGGGCAAGGACGTCGTCGTCTGGGACACCCTCACCTACATCATGGGACCGGACGGCAAGATGGTCTCCCGGATCCCCGAGCGCTACGTCTTCGACGCCCACACCCAGGACCCGGTGCACGCCACCGGCGAGATGGTCGACGGGGACCCCGTCACGCGCGAGGGCATCGAGTTCAAGTGGCCCTTCTTCACCGAGCCGCGCGACTACCTCTACTTCGACGCCCAGACCCGGACCTCCTCGCCGATCCACTACGTCGGCCCCCGCACCTACCGGGGCATGGACGTCTACTACTTCGAGCAGACCGTCCCCTGGACCAAGGTCCCCATGCCGAAGAAGATGCCGATCGAGGGCATCGACCCGGCCACCATCGAGCAGACCACCGGAACCACCCTCTGGTACACGGTCAAGGCCCGCTTCTGGGTCGACCCGGTGACCGGCGCCCCCGTCAACGCCGAGCAGGACATCCAGCAGGAGATGCGCGGCGGCATCGCGGCGAGCGCCCCCGAGGGCCGGCTCACCGCCTTCGCCGGGCACGTCACGATGCGCGAGGACTACGCCAGGTACACCCGCGACCTCGTCGCCGCCAACCGTACGAAGGTCCTCGCGCTGCACACCTACGCCCCGGCCGGCCTCGCCCTCGCCGGCCTCGCCCTCCTCGCGGCCGCCCTCTGGCTGGAGGCCCGGGGCCGCCGGGCCCCGGGCGCGCCGGTCAGCGGCCCCTGAGCCGGGCGCTCGTGTGCCGGGTGGGCTCGGCCGTCGCCGGGTCCTCGGGCCACGGGTGCTTCGGGTACCGCCCGCGCAGCTCGGCCCGCACGGCCCGGTAGCCGCCCCGCCAGAAGGACGCGAGGTCCGCCGTGACGGCGGCGGGCCGCCCCGCAGGCGACAGCAGGTGCACGAGTACGGGGACCCCCGCCACCCTCGGCGTCTCGGCCAGCCCGAACAGCTCCTGGAGCTTCACCGCCAGGACCGGCTGCTCGGCGGAGTAGTCCACCCGGATCCGGGACCCGCTCGGCACCTCGATCCGCTCCGGAGCCAGCTCGTCCAGCCGGACCGCCTCGCCGGTGGCCCAGGGCAGCAGCCTCCGCAGGGCCTGGCCGGCGTCGATGCGGCCCAGGTCGGCGCGGCGGCGGGCCCGCGACAGCTCCGGCTCCAGCCAGTCGTCCGCCCGCTCCAGCAGCGTCGCGTCCTCCGCCACGCCGGGCCAGGCGCCGCCGAGCGTACGGTGCAGGAAGCCGAGGCGGGCCCGGAGCGCCACCGCGTCGGGGGACCAGCGCAGCAGGCCGAGCCCCTCGGCGCGCAGCCCGTCCAGCAGGGCGGCCCGTACGAGCGCCGGACCGGGCTCCCGCAGCGGGCGCGCCACCAGCTCGACCGCCCCGAGCCGCTCGACGGCCCGCGCCACCACGTCACCGTCCTCCCAGCGCACCTCCTCGCCCTCGGTACGCAGGTGGGCGGCCGCGGCCCGGGCGGTGTCCTCGTCCAGCACGGCGGCCAGCCGGACGCGCGCGGATGCCGAGTGCGGGGCCCGGTCGGCGACGGCCACGGCCAACCACCGCGCGTGCCGCAGCGAGGACCCCTCGGGGAGCTCGGCCCCGGTCCCGGAGGCCATCAGGAACGCCCCCGAACCCTTGGCCCGTGCCACCCGCTCGGGGAACGCCAGCGCCGCGATCAGCCCGGCGGCGTGGTCGTCGTTCCCGGCGGCGCGGGCGCCGCCGTGGGGCAGCTCCCCGCCCCGCCCTTCGCCCGTTCCCCGGGGATGCGCCCCGGACCCCCTGGGGGCTCCGCCCCCAGACCCCCGCGCCTCAAACGCCGGCGGGGCTGCATATGGCCCCACCGGCGTTTGATGCGCGGGGTCCGGGGCGGAGCCCCGGGTTTCGGGAAGGGGCGGGGTGGGGGAATCGTCCCGCGCAGCGGCCCCGCCACCGGCGGGGCCCAGCGCCCGCAGCAGGCGGCCGGCCTCCGCCCCCCAGCGGGACGCGTACGCGTCACCCCCGCGACGGGCCCGCCGCCAGGCGGCGGCCAGGTCGTCGCCGTACTCGCGCGGAGCCTCCTCGCTCAGCAGCGCCACCAGCTGCGCCGCCCGCCGCGCCCCCAGCAGCTCGGTGCCGTCCAGCAGCGCCCGCGCCAGCCGGGGGTGCAGCCCCAGCCGGGCCATCCGCAGGCCCCGGGCGGTCGGCCGGCCGGCCGCGTCCACCGCGCCGACGGCCGACAGCACCTCCCGGGCGGCGGCCATCGCCCCGGCCGGCGGCGCGTCCAGCAGCGCGAGTCCCGACGCGTCCAGGTCGCCCCAGCAGGCGGCCTGGAGCGCGAACTGCGTCAGGTCCGCGATCCGGATCTCGGGGGAGGGGAAGGCCGGCAGCCGCCCGTCCTCCGCCTCGGCCCAGCACCGGTACACGGTGCCCGGTGCCTCGCGCCCGGCCCGCCCCGCCCGCTGGCGGCCCGCCGCACGGGAGGCCCGTACGGTCGCCAGCGCGCCCAGCCCCCGCGCGTGGTCCACGCGCGGCTCGCGGGCCAGCCCCGAGTCCACGACCACCCGTACGCCCGGCACCGTCAGGCTCGACTCCGCGACCGCCGTCGCGAGGATCACCCGCCGGTGCTCCGACGCCGTCAGCGCCGCGTCCTGGACGGACGACTGAGCCCGCCCGTGGACCTGGAGCACCTCCGCGTCCACCCCGCCCAGCTGCCCGGCGACCCGGGCGATCTCGCCCACGCCGGGCAGGAAGCACAGCACATCGCCGGAACGTTCCGCCAGCGCCCGCCGCACCACCGAGGCCACGTGCGCCAGCTGCGCCGGATCCACCCTCATCCCGTGCGGCGGCCGCACCGGCCGGGCCGGCGGCGCCCACACCGTCTCCACCGGGTACGAGACCCCCGCGGCCTCGACCACGGGCGCGTCCCCCAGCAGCCGCGACCAGCCCGCCGCGTCCGTCGTCGCCGAGGCCGCCACCAGGCGCAGCTCCGGGCGCAGGGTCTCGCGCACGTCCAGCAGGAAGGCGGCGACGGTGTCGGCGTCCAGGTGCCGCTCGTGGCACTCGTCCAGGACCACCACGTCCACGCCGGCCAGCTCCTGGTCGCGCTGCAGCCGCTGCAGCAGCACCCCGGTGGTCACCACCTCCACGAGGGTGTCCCGGCCCACGACGCGCTCCCCGCGCACCGTGAACCCCACCGAGCCCCCGACCGCCTCGCCCAGCAGCCAGGCCATCCGCCGGGCCGCCGCGCGGGCCGCGATCCGCCGGGGCTCGGCGACCACCACCCGCCGCCGCGGGCCGTCGCCGGCCAGCCCGGCCAGCACCAGCGGGACCAGGGTGGTCTTGCCGGTGCCGGGCGGGGCGCACAGCACGGCCGTGCCGTGGCCGTCCAGCGCCGCCAGCAGGGCGGGGACGGCCTCGCGTACGGGGAGGGCGTCGAGGGCGGACCGGCGGAGCGGGGAGGTCAAGGGCTCAGTCCCTCTCGCACACGAAGATCGCCGTGCCCGGGATCAGGTTGCCGCGCAGCGGGGACCAGCCGCCCCACTCCTGGGTGTTCCACCGCGGCCACTCCGGTTCCACCAGGTCCAGCAGCCGGAAGCCGCCCGCGACCACGTCGCGGACCCGGTCGCCGAGGGTGCGGTGGTGCTCGACGTACACCGCGCGGCCCTGCTCGTCCTGCTCGACGTACGGGGTCCGGTCGAAGTAGGAGGCGGCCACGGACAGCCCCTCGGGGCCGGGCTCGTCGGGGAAGGCCCAGCGGATGGGGTGGGTCACGGAGAAGACCCAGCGGCCGCCGGGGCGCAGCACGCGGTGCACCTCGCGCATGACGCCCACCGGGTCGGCCACGAAGGGGACCGCCCCGTAGGCGGAGCAGGCGAGGTCGAAGGAGCCGTCGCGGAAGGGCAGCCGGCCGGCGTCCGCCTCGACCAGGGGCACCTCGCCGCCGATGCGCAGGGCGTGCTGGAGCTGGCGGTGCGAGAGGTCCAGGGCCACCGGGCGGGCGCCCCGGGCGGCGAGCCAGCGGGAGCACTGGGCGGCGCCGGCGCCGATCTCCAGGACGTCCTTGCCCTTGAGGGAGGAGGCGGGGCCCAGCAGCGCGGCCTCCTCCTCGTCCAGGCCCTCGGGCCCCCAGACGAAGCGGTCGTCGCCGAGGAAGGCGCCGTGCTCGCTCTGGTACTCGTCGGCGTTGCGGTCCCACCAGCCGCGGCTGGCGCGGCTGCTCTCCGCCTCCCCGGCCTCGCGCCGGGTGGCCTCGGCGTCGTCCTCGTACGCGTCCTCACCGGGGGCGTCTTCGGCGGCGTCTTCGGGGGCGTAGTCCTCTTGGTTCATGGGGCCCGTCGTCGTAGTCTGCGGATGGCCGGTACGGCACCCGGACGGCTGAAAATTCGTGCGGATCGCTCATCAGGGCGTTCCCGCCCATGAATTGTGCCGGTTATGGGGCGATCCGCCCGCGGTGTGCGCCTTCGCGCATTGACCCTGTCCGGCTGCCCCCGTATGCTACAAGTTGCGCTGCGAGCCTGTGCTCCTCAGACCTAGCAGGCTGCGCTTGCATCTGTTGAATGTCCCCTCGGTTTTCGAGGCCCCTACCCCTTGCGGGGGATGGGCTTCCTTGGCTGTCCGGCTTCATCGGCAGATGCCGATAAGGGCTCCCGGCGTAGCAGTACCTACGACTTTCTGTCCGTAACCGGAGCCCTTTCCCACATGACGAGCAGCACCGAGACCACCGCCACCACCACTCCGCAGGTAGCGGTCAACGACATCGGTAACGCGGAAGCCTTCCTGGCCGCGATCGACGAGACGATCAAGTACTTCAACGACGGCGACATCGTCGACGGCGTCATCGTGAAGGTCGACCGGGACGAGGTCCTGCTCGACATCGGTTACAAGACGGAAGGCGTGATCCCGAGCCGCGAGCTCTCGATCAAGCACGACGTCGACCCGAACGAGGTCGTCAAGGTCGGCGACGAGATCGAGGCCCTGGTTCTCCAGAAGGAGGACAAGGAAGGCCGCCTGATCCTGTCCAAGAAGCGCGCTCAGTACGAGCGTGCCTGGGGCACGATCGAGAAGATCAAGGAAGAAGACGGCATCGTCACCGGTACCGTCATCGAGGTCGTCAAGGGTGGTCTCATCCTCGACATCGGCCTCCGCGGCTTCCTCCCGGCCTCCCTGGTCGAGATGCGTCGCGTCCGCGACCTCCAGCCCTACGTGGGCAAGGAGCTCGAGGCGAAGATCATCGAGCTGGACAAGAACCGCAACAACGTGGTCCTGTCCCGCCGCGCCTGGCTCGAGCAGACCCAGTCCGAGGTTCGCCAGACGTTCCTCACCACCCTGCAGAAGGGTCAGGTCCGCTCCGGCGTCGTCTCCTCGATCGTCAACTTCGGTGCGTTCGTGGACCTGGGCGGCGTCGACGGCCTCGTGCACGTCTCCGAGCTGTCCTGGAAGCACATCGACCACCCGTCCGAGGTCGTCGAGGTCGGCCAGGAGGTCACCGTCGAGGTTCTCGACGTGGACATGGACCGCGAGCGCGTCTCCCTGTCGCTGAAGGCGACGCAGGAGGACCCGTGGCAGCAGTTCGCCCGGACCCACCAGATCGGCCAGGTCGTCCCGGGTAAGGTCACCAAGCTGGTTCCGTTCGGTGCGTTCGTCCGCGTGGACGAGGGCATCGAGGGTCTGGTCCACATCTCCGAGCTGGCCGAGCGCCACGTGGAGATCCCGGAGCAGGTCGTCCAGGTCAACGACGAGATCTTCGTCAAGGTCATCGACATCGACCTCGAGCGTCGCCGGATCTCGCTGTCCCTCAAGCAGGCCAACGAGTCCTTCGGTGCCGACCCGGCGTCGGTCGAGTTCGACCCGACCCTGTACGGCATGGCCGCGTCCTACGACGACCAGGGCAACTACATCTACCCCGAGGGCTTCGACCCCGAGACCAACGACTGGCTCGAGGGCTACGAGACCCAGCGCGAGACGTGGGAGCGCCAGTACGCCGAGGCGCAGGTCCGCTTCGAGCAGCACCAGGCGCAGGTCATCAAGAGCCGCGAGGCCGACGAGGCCGCTGCCGCCGCGGGCGAGACCGCCCCGGCCGCCGGTGGCAACGCCGGTGCGGGCATCTCCGGTGGCTCCTACTCCTCCGAGGGTGCGGACGAGACCTCCGGCGCCCTGGCGTCCGACGAGGCCCTGGCCGCGCTCCGCGAGAAGCTGGCCGGCGGCCAGAGCTGATCGCAGCGCAGCGAGTGCTCCACGCTCCGGCGTGAAGTGAGCTGAACGACGAGGCCCGTCCCCTCCGGGGGGCGGGCCTCCTCGCGTTCCCGGACCTCCCGGCAGGTGTTGCGTTCTCGTGAATCCGGCCAACTGGGGAATGACCGGGCCCCCTTGGACGTTGCCAGCAGAGAACACGGCGCGAGGGAGGAGTGGTGAGGGTGCTTGATCCACAGGGTCTGTACGAATGGGACGCCAAGGGTCTGGCGGTGGCCGACCTGGCGCTCGCCCAGGACTCGGCCGGACTGGTCATGCTCTACCACTTCGAGGGGTACATCGACGCCGGCGAGACCGGGGAGCAGATCGTCGAACGGCTCCTCGACACCCTGCCCCACCAGGTCGTGGCCCGCTTCGACTCCGACCGGCTGGTGGACTACCGGGCCCGCCGCCCGCTGCTCACCTTCCAGCGCGACCACTGGACGGAGTTCGAGGAGCCCCGGCTGGAGGTCCGCCTCGTCCAGGACGCCACCGGCGCGCCCTTCCTGCTGCTCTCCGGCCCCGAGCCGGACGTGGAGTGGGAGCGCTTCGCCGTCGCCGTCCGCCAGATCGTCGAGCGGCTCGGCGTCCGGCTCTCGGTCAACTTCCACGGGATCCCCATGGGCGTCCCGCACACCCGGCCCGTCGGCATCACCCCGCACGGCAACCGCACCGACCTCATGCCCGGCCACCGCAGCCCCTTCGACGAGGCGCAGGTCCCCGGCAGCGCCCAGTCGCTGGTCGAGTTCCGCCTGGGCCAGGCCGGGCACGACGTGCTCGGCGTCGCGGCGCACGTCCCGCACTACGTCGCCCGTTCCCCCTACCCGGACGCGGCGCTGACCGCGCTGGAGGCGATCACGGCCGCGACCGGGCTGGTCCTGCCGGCCGTCGCGCACGCCCTGCGGACCGAGGCGCACCGCACCCAGACGGAGATCGACCGCCAGATCCGCGAGGGCGACGAGGAACTCGTCAGCCTCGTCCAGGGCCTGGAGCACCAGTACGACGCCGCCGCCGGGGCCGAGACCCGGGGCAACATGATCGCCGAACCGGCGGAGATCCCCACGGCGGACGAGATCGGCCGCGAGTTCGAGCGGTTCCTCGCGGAGCGCGAGGGCGAGGGGTAGCCGGGACCCGGGGGGACGGGGTGGGGCCGTCCGGGGCCGCGCGCTAGGGTGCTGGGCATGCTGAAGGTGGGCCTGACAGGCGGAATCGGTGCCGGCAAGAGCGAGGTCTCGCGGCTGCTGGCGGGGTACGGGGCGGTCGTCGTGGACGCCGACCGGATCGCGCGGGAGGTCGTCGAGCCGGGTACGCCCGGCCTCGCGGCCGTGGTGGAGGCCTTCGGTGAGTCCGTGCTGACCGGTGAGGGGACGCTGGACCGGCCGAAGCTGGGGGCGATCGTCTTCGCCGACCCCGAGAAGCTCCGCACCCTCAACGCGATCGTCCACCCGCTGGTCGGGGCCCGGTCCGCCGAGCTGGAGCGGGCCGCGGGGCCCGGCGCGATCGTGGTGCACGACGTACCGCTCCTCACGGAGAACGGCCTCGCGCCGCTGTACGACCTGGTCGTCGTCGTGGACGCCGCCCCGCAGACCCAGCTGGCCCGGCTGACCGCGCTGCGCGGGATGACCGAGGAGGAGGCCCGGGCCCGGATGGCCGCGCAGGCCACCCGGGAGCAGCGGCTGGCGGTGGCCACGCTGGTGATCGACAACGACGGCCCGCTGGAGGCGCTGGAACCCCAGGTGCGCCAGGTGTGGGAACGCCTCGGCGAGCGGGCGGCGGCGCGCGCGGAGTGACGGGGCGGTCGCCGGGGCCGCGGCGCGGGTACGTGCCCCGTCCGCCGGGCGACGGCGGCGGTCACGGAGGGTGGCCGCCGGGGGACGGGGGAACAACCGTGGCGCGGACGCGCGTTGACGGCGTGCGCAGAGGGAAGGAGACACATCGTGCCCGACACCACGCCCACACCGCCGTCGCCGCCGGAGCCCTCCGGCTCCCCGACTCCCGAGACGCACGTCATCGACTACCGGGCGGCCGAGCAGCTCCTCGCGGCCCGGGACCCGCGCGGCGCGGTCCGGCTGCTCGACTCCGTCATAGCCGCCCATCCCGAGAACACCGCGGCCCGGCTGCTGCGCGCCCGGGCCTTCTTCGCGGCGGCGCAGCTGCGGCCCGCGCAGCTGGAGTTCGAGCTGGTCCTGGAGCGCGAGCCCGACAACGCCTTCGCCCACTTCGCGCTGGCCCGCACCCATGAGCGCTCCGGGCGGCACGAGCAGGCCCGCCGGCACTTCCGGCTCGCCGCCGCCCTCGACCCGCAGCCCGAGTACCTGGCCGCGGCCCGCTTCGAGGGCTGAGCCGGCGGCGGCCGGGGCCGGTGCCCCGGCCGGGTGCCGTCAGCGGCCGCGCGGGGGCTCGTACGGGGGTATGTCCGGGCCGGGCTGGTAGTGCGGGCCCTGGTGGATGTGCCGCACCACGACGGCCAGGTCCACGGCCGCCACCACCGCCAGCGCCGCGCAGGCCGCGGCCCACCCGGGCCGTCCGGCCAGTGAGAACGCGGCCGCCCCGGCGGCGGCCCACACCAGCCCCCACAGACTGAGCCAGAACCGCAGCCGCAGCGGGCTGCGGGCGGTCAGCGGTTCGTTTCCGGTGCGCATGCCCATCGCCTCGCCCTGACGGAGACCTCTCTTCCATGGTCCCACGCGGGCCGCCGGTGCCGGGGGCCCGTAAGCCCAGGTCAGTGCCCTTGTCAGTGGGCCCGCCTAGACTCGGCGGCAGTGGATCCGCCATGACCGGGCGGAGCCGGAGACCAGGGAGGGGGACCCCGTGACCATGCCGCCGTCGCCGTGGCGGCCGCTGCTGCGCAGGGCCGCCGTCTTCCTCCCCGCCGCCGTCCCCCGCGAGGGGCGGGTGGCGTTCTGGTGCCCCGAGGGGGAGCCGCTGCCCGAGGAGGCCGGCGCCCCGCAGCCGCTCCAGGTGGTGCGGCCCCACGGCACCGGGGTCCGTACCCGCACCGTGCCCGCGGTGGCCCTGCCCGTGGCCGAGGCCCTGCCCCTGCTGGCCCGGGCCGCGCACAGCCCGGCCGCCCACCCCGCCACCCGGGCCTGGGGCACCGCGGCCGTGCAGGCGCTGGGCCTCGCCGCGCGGGGCCGGCTGCTGCCCGGTCTCACCCCGGAGGGGATCGACGCCTGGCGGGCCGGCCCGCTCGACGCCGAGGACGTGGCGTATCTGCGTGCCGTCGCCGGCGCGCTCCCGTACGAGGGGTACGCCACCCCGCTCCCCGGGCGCCGCCCGCTGGCCCTTCCCGAGCCGGAGGCCCTGGTCCGGGCCTTCCTCGACGCCGTCGCCGACACCCTGCCCCGCACCCCGGCCGCGCCCTTCGCCGCCGGGCCGCCGTTCGCGGCGGCGCAGCCGCAGCCGGTGCCCGGGATAGGGGAGTGGGCGGCGCAGGTCGCCGCGGGCGCCGACGCCGGGGTGGGGATCTCCCTGCGGCTCGACCTGTCCGGCTTCCGGCTCTTCGACGAGGCGGAACCGGAGGAGGTCCGCCGCGCCGGGTCCGCCGTGGTCCAGGTGCACAGCCTCGCCGACCCGACCCTGGTGACGGACGCCGCCGCGCTGTGGGCCGGAGCCGCCGCGAGCGGGTTCGGGCCGCGCGCCCGGATCGACGCCGTACTCGCCCTGCGCCGGGCCGGCCGGGTCTGGCCGCCGCTGCTGCGCCTGCTCGACCAGCCCGTACCCGATGTGCTCGCGCTGTCCGACCCGGAGCTCGAAGACCTCCTCGGCACGGCCGCGACCCGGCTGGAGCGGGCCGGGGTCGTGGTGCACTGGCCGCGCGAGCTGGCCCGTACCCTCACGGCGACCGCCGTCGTCCGGCAGGCCGCGCCCGGCTCCGCCACCGACGGCACCGCCTTCTTCGACGCCGCCGCGCTGTTCGCCTTCTCCTGGGAGCTCGCGCTGGGCGGGGACCGGCTCACCCCCTCGGAGATGGACGCCCTCGCGCAGGCCCACCGGCCGGTGGTGCGGCTGCGCGACCAGTGGGTGCGGGTCGATCCGGAGCTCGTGCGCAAGGCGCGCAAGCGGGAGCTGGGGCTCCTGGACCCGGTGGACGCGCTGGCCACCGTCCTGACGGGGACGGCCGAGGTGGACGGGGAGGCCGTGGAGGCGGTTCCGGTGGGGGCGCTGGCGGCGCTGCGGGACCGGTTGACGGGTGAGGTGGGGCCGGTGGTGGCTCCGGCGGGGTTGAAGGCGGTGTTGCGGGATTATCAGCTGCGGGGTCTGGCGTGGCTGGATCTGATGTGTTCGCTGGGGCTGGGGGGTTGTCTGGCGGATGACATGGGGCTGGGCAAGACGGTGACGCTGATCGCGCTGCATCTGCGGCGGGCGCGTCCGGAGCCGACGCTGGTGGTGTGTCCGGCGTCGTTGCTGGGGAACTGGCAGCGGGAGATCGAGCGGTTCGCTCCGGGGGTGGCGGTGCGGCGTTTCCACGGCGGGGACCGCAGCCTCGACTCCCTCGACGGCGGCTTCGTCCTGACCACCTACGGGACGATGCGGGCCTCGGCGGGGCGTCTGGCCGCCCAGAGCTGGGGGCTGGTCGTCGCCGATGAGGCGCAGCACGTCAAGAACCCCCACTCGGCGACCGCGAAGGCCCTGCGCACCATCCCCGCCCCGGCCCGGGTCGCGCTCACCGGCACCCCGGTGGAGAACAACCTGTCCGACCTGTGGGCCCTGCTCGACTGGACCACGCCCGGCCTGCTCGGACCGCTCACCACCTTCCGGGCCCGCCACGCCCGCCCGGTGGAGCACCAGCAGGAGGAGGACGGGGGCAACGAGGCGGCCGTCGCCCGGCTGGCGGCGCTGGTGCGGCCGTTCCTGCTGCGCCGCAGGAAGTCCGACCCCGGTATCGCCCCGGAGCTGCCGCCCAAGACCGAGACCGACCACCCGGTGTCCCTGACGCGGGAGCAGGTCTCGCTCTACCAGGCGGCGGTGGAGGAGGCGATGGCCGTGATCGAGGGGAGCGAGGGCATCGAGCGGCGCGGCATGATCATGAAGCTGCTGGCCTCGCTCAAGCAGATCTGCAACCACCCGGCGCAGTACCTGAGGGAGGCCGATCCGCGCATCCCGCACCGGTCGGGCAAGCTCGCCCTGCTCGACGAGCTGCTGGACACGATCCTGGCCGAGGGCGGCTCCGTGCTGGTCTTCACCCAGTACGTGACCATGGCCCGCATCCTCGAACGCCACCTCGCCGCCCGGAACATCCCCACCCAGCTCCTCCACGGCGGCACCCCCGTCCCCCGCCGCGAGGAACTCGTCGACCGCTTCCAGTCCGGTGAGGTCCCCGTCTTCCTGCTCTCCCTCAAGGCCGCCGGCACCGGCCTCAACCTCACCCGCGCGGGGCACGTCATCCACTACGACCGCTGGTGGAACCCCGCCGTCGAGGAACAGGCCACCGACCGCGCCTACCGCATCGGCCAGACCCAGCCCGTCCAGGTCCACCGCATCATCGCCGAAGGCACCGTCGAGGACCGCATCGCCGAACTCCTCGCCTCCAAACGCGCCCTCGCCGACGCCGTCCTCGGCACCGGGGAGACCGCCCTGACCGAACTCACCGACCGACAGCTGGCCGATCTCGTCTCGCTGCGGAGGCCCGGATGATCACCGCGCGGGACGACCGCCGCCGCACCTTCGAGACCGTCCCCGCCGGGGTGGAGGCCGCCACCTGGTGGGGCCGCGCCTGGGTGCGCGCCCTGGAGGAGCGCGCCCCCGACGCCGCCCGCCTGGCCCGAGGCCGTACCTACGCCTCCGAGGGCCACGTCGACGCGGTCACCGTCACCCCCGGCCGGATCGTCGCCTACGTCCGGGGCGGCCGGGTCCGCCCGTACCGCACGGAACTGACCCTGGGCGCCTTCACGGATTCCGAGTGGGCCGAGGTGCTGGAGGCGGTGGCGGCGGATCCGACCGCACTGGCCGCGCTGCTGGAGCGGGAGGTCCCGCGGTCCCTCGCCGGGCGGATCCTGCCCGGTGCGGGCGAGCTCGGGGCCCGCTGCTCCTGCCCGGACCCGGCGCGGCCGCCCTGCAAGCACGCCGCCGCCCTCTGCTACCGGGCGGCCCGCCTCCTCGACGCCGATCCGTTCGTCCTGCTGCTCCTGCGCGGCCGGGGCGAGCGCGAGCTCCTCGACGACCTGGCCCGGCGCAACGCCGCCCACGCGGCGCGGGAACGGCCCGACACCGCACCGGACTTCCCCGGCGTCCCGGCCCGCGCGGCGGTGGCCCGCCGCGTCCTGCCCCCGCTGCCCGCTCCGCTCCCCGCGCCGGATGCGGTGGGGTCGCCGCCCGCCTATCCCGCCGACCCGGCGGCCCCGGACCCGCTGGCGCTGGAGCAGCTCGCGACCGACGCCGCCGCCCGCGCCCTGGCCCTGCTGACCACGGGCGAGGATCCGATCGCGGGGCTCGGCCTGTGGCAGGACGCCGTCCGGCTGGCCTCCGCGCACCCCACGGCGGGCCTCACCGGGGCGGCCCGCACCCTCTACCGCGACCTGGCCCGGGCCACCGGGCGGACCACCACCGACCTGGCCAGGGCCGCCGCGGCCTGGCGGCAGGGCGCTCTGCCCGCGCTCACCGTCCTCGACGAGCCGTGGGACCCGCCGGCCGGCCCCTTCGACCGGGCCCGTCCCGCCCTGCTCGCCGCCGGCCTGGGCTCCTTCCGTCCCGAGCGCAACCGGCTCACGGACCGCACGCGTCAACTGCGGCTGGGCCGTGACGGGCTCTGGTACGCCTACGAGTGCCGGCCGGGGACGGATGACTGGTGGCCCACCGGCCGGCCGTCCCCGGATCCGGTCAGCGCCCTGCGGGGCTGAGCCCGGCCGCCCAGGAGGACAGGGTGGCGAAATCCCGGTCGCGCAGGCCGTGCCGGGGCAGGACGCGCAGCAGCAGGGCGGGCGCCGGGTGGTGTTCGCGGACCCAGGCCCGGTCCTGCGGGGTGATCATGTCGTCGACCCAGGCGAAGGGGCGCCCGGCGGCCCACTCCAGGAGGTGGCGGGTCTTCCAGGACAGGCCGTCCGGGTCGCGGGCGAAGAGCACCGGCCAGTCGACGACGGGCAGGTCGGCGGGCAGCCCGATGTGCGGGGAGATCAGGGTGTTGGCCTGGTGCGTCCAGGCGGTGGCCCAGGTGAGGTCGAAGGGCAGGGCCAGCAGACGGGCGCCGTGCGAGGGGTGGAGGCGCACCCGCACGCCCCGCCGGGCACGGCGGGACTCCGGGTCGCGGTAGGAGAGCCAGACGTCCGGGCGCATGCGGTGGCTCGTGTAGCCGCGCAGGCCCGCGGAGAGGGACCGGAAGGGGTTGAGCGGGCCGTCCACGTCCAGCAGGAGTAGTGGTCGTTCAGTCATGAGGTAGGCATTACCCAGTACACGATGGAGTGAAATGCCTACCGGCTCTATAACCCGAACGGGTTCACCGCGTTGTCCCCGGTACGGGCGCGACGCCCGTGAAACCCCTCCGGAAGGCAGGAAAAGCCGATGCGTCTCAGTCGTCGGAACGGTGTGATCGCGGCGATGGCCGTGGGTGGCGGACTGGCGGTGGCGGGCGTGGGCGGCCTCGCCCACGCCGACGCGGACGCGGGCGGGTCCGCGGAGCGCTCGCCGGGTCTGCTCTCGGGGAACCTGGTGCAGCTGCCGGTGCACGTCCCGGTGAACGTGTGCGGGAACACCGTGAGCGTGGCCGGTGTGCTCAACCCGGCCGCAGGCAACCGCTGTACCAACGCGTCCCCGGACGGCGGCCATCCCGATCCGAGGCCCTCCCATCCCGGGAAACCCGGCTCCGGCCAGGGGGGCGGGGCCGGAGCGGACGGGCGGGGAAAGGATTCGCCGGGGGTGCTGTCCGGCAACGGCGTCCAGTTGCCCGTCGACCTCCCGCTCAACGTCAGCGGCAACTCGGTGAGCGTCGTCGGCGCCGGCAACGGCTCTCACGGGAACACCTCCGTCAACGGCGAGACCCCCACCGGCGGCACGCCGCCCCAGCCGCTGCCGCCGGTCAGCGAGCGGCCGGTCACCCCGTCGGCCCCGTCCCTGCCGCCCGGCGCCCCCTCGGCCCTCGCCCACACCGGATCCGACGGGCTGGGCTACCTGCTGCCCGGCAGCGGCGCCCTGCTCCTGGGCGGGGTGCTCCTCTACCGCCGCTTCCGCGTCAACTGACGGGCCCCGCACGCCAGCCGTCGAGGATCGCGTCGATCCGGGCGGCCAGCCGGGCGCGGGCCTCGAACCGGTGCACTCCCGCCATCAGCAGCGCGTCGTACTCGGTGTCGGTGTGGCGCACGGCCGCCCGGACCGCCATCGACACCGCCTGCTCGTCCAGGGCCCGGCCGGCCGCGGTGCGGCCGACCCGGCCGCTGCCGCGCAGCGAGGCGTGGGCGGCGATCGCCCGCGCCCGCTCGGGCGGACAGCCCGGGAACAGCCGCAGGATCTCGGCGGCGAACGCCGCCGTGAACCGGACGTCCTCGGCCGCGCGGCGCAGCCGGTCCCGGGCCCGGCGCCGGGCCCGGGCCTCGGCGTCCGCCAGACAGGCCCGCTCGGCGCGGGCCAGGGCGGCGTCCTCGACCAGCAGCCCCTGCCGTTCGTAGCGCCGGCGCCCCCGGTGCCGGCGCACGACGACGGCCGACAGTGAACTGGCCTCCCGCGCGCGGCGGGTGAGCGCCGCGTTCCCGCGCGGCAGGTAGACGAGGTGTCCGAGATCCGCGCAGTCGAGACAGCGCGGCACCCCGGACTCGCGGACGACGTGCCTCAGGGGGCCCCGCCGGCACTCGGCGCAGTGGATCGGCCTCAGTGACTCGAAGACGACGAGACTCATGCCGATGTGATACCGCCGACCGGTCCCTCTATCACCTTATGGAGATGGGTAATTGGTTATTGCGAAAATCTGTCCGGACCTCGTGACCTCCACCTAGCGTGAGCCGCCAAGGGCCGCAGGCGAGCCCGTGGAGGAGAGCACATGGGCGGACGGCAGGCGACGAGGGAACGGCTCCCGGGAACGGGGGTCCCCGCGGACCTCACGGGCCGGGAGGTCGTCATACCGCCCGGCGGCTGCACGGGCTGGCACTACCACCTCGTACCGCTGATGGCGGTCGTCGCCTCCGGCACCCTCACCCGGATCCTGGGCGACGGCGCCGTCGAGGTACACCCGGCCGGGGCCACCTTCGTCGAACCCGAGGGCGGCGACCACGTCCACCTCGGCCGCAACCTCACCGCCGAGCCCGTCGTCCTCCACATCACCTGCGCACTCGCCGACGACGACCCCTGGGCCGTCCCCGCCCCGCCCCCGCCGGGCGCCGCCTTCTGCGGCTGCCCGGACCACACCCCCTGACCGCTCCGGGCGAGGCACCCTGGACCGGTCACGCGCCCCGCCCGGGCGCGGTGCCGTGGAGACCCCCGTCCACCACGGCACCGCCCCCGCGCGGGGCCGCACCGGCCCCGGCCGGTCAGACCAGCCGGCGTATCTCCCCGCGGACCCGGTAGAACCCCCCGGTCGCCGCGTGCAGCCCGTCCACCACGTACCGGGCCCCGGCCTCCCGGATCCCGCGCGGGAACTGGACGTTCCAGTCCGGCTCGAAGCCGTCCGACACCACCTGCACCCGCATCCGCCCGCCCACCTGCACGCACTCGACGACCACGCCGCCCGAGGGGGCCGCCGCCACCGAGACCGTCGCCACCGCCGCGGGCGAGGCCGCCGGGGTGAACACCGGCAGCGCCGCCGCCGACTTCACGTCCACGGCGGCCGGCACGGAACCCCGCCGGGCCGCCGCGATCGCCGCCTCGCTCGCGTCCACGCACACCAGCGAGCCGTCCGTCGTCACCAGGTAGAGCCGCTCGTCCAGGTACTGCATCGACAGCGCGGACCCCCCGCCGGTGCCCAGCTTCCACAGCCTGCGCCCGTCGGCGCCGAAGCAGTACACCGAGGACGAGGAGTCACCGGCGAACACGTGCCGCCCGTCCGGCGACGTCGCGCACGAGTAGACCGCCGCGTCGCACGCGTACGAGGCCTCGACCGCGCCCGTCGCCTTCGACAGGCGCTGCACGGTGTTGCGCACCGTCCCCGCGTACACCGCGTCCCGCTCCTGCCAGCCGAACAGCACCCCGCCGGGCGTCCCGGTGTGCCACAGCTGGCCCGTGCCGTCCGCCGCGTAGGCCGTCACACCGCCGCTGTGGCCGTGGTACACCGCCCGCTCGTCCGCCCGGACCATCCAGGCGCCCCCGCCGGCGGACCTGCGTGACCACTGGTGCTCGTCCTCGTGGTCGATGACGGTCAGACCGCCGTTGGCGTCGGAGACGTTGAGCACGCCCTCGTGGATGTCGAGCCAGTAGATGTCCACATCGGCCGCTATGCCGTACGCCCCGAACGGCACCTTGGACGACAGGTCGTACACCGTGCCGTCGTCGCAGCCCGCGTAGATCCAGAACTCGTCCGCGACCAGGCACTTCACCCCGTCCGGCAGGGAGTAGCGGGCGAGGACCTCGCCGCCGTGGCTGACGGTGTAGACGTCACCGGCCTGGTTGCCGACCCAGCAGCGGTCCTCGTCCACGTGGATGCCGAAGGCCGCCGAGCCGGTGCGGAAGCGCCACAGCACCGGCGCCACCGCGCGGGCCGTCGACGGCGCCGAGGCCACCTGCCGGCGGGTCACCGACCGCGCGGCCCGCGCCCCCCGCACCGCCGGCGCGTACCCCTTGCGGACCTTCTCGCCGATCTTCTTGGCCGCGGCCGCCCGGGCCTTGTCCGCCGTCGGGAACGACGAGCTCTGCAGCTGGCCGGCCGCGCCGATGCGGCCGTAGCGCACGGAGACGGTGAGGCCGTCGAGGGTCACCTCGTAGAACTTGTGCGCGGCGCCGTCCTCCTGCGACAGCTCCAGGTACGTCGTCTCCCGAGCCATGACAGACCCCTCCCCAAGAGTCGGGCCGCCGGCTCCTGTTCACCGGTGATCCCTCGTGAAAAACGCTAAGGGCGACCACTGACAATGGGTTCGTGAAGCTGGAAGCGATCACCTGGCAGCGGATGGCCGAGCGGCTCGCCGGCCACCTCGACGAGCCGCCCCGGGAGGGCGGCGCGTGGCAGCGCGTGGGCATCGACGGGGCGCCGGCGGCCGGCACCGGGGTGCTGGCGGGCGAACTGGCCGAAGCCCTGCGGCAGCGCGGGCGATCCGCGCTGGTGGTGGCGGCCGGCGGGTTCCTGCGGCCGGCCTCGCTGCGGTTCGAGTTCGGGCGCCAGGACGTGGACGCGTACCTCGGCGGCTGGTACGACACGGGCGCGCTGTGGCGGGAGGTCTTCGCGCCGACCGACCCGGACGGCAGCGGGCGCGTCCTGCCGGACCTGTGGGACCCGGTGACCGACCGGGCCACGCGCAGCCCGTACGTCGAGCTCCCGGCGGGCGGGGTCCTGATCGTGCACGGGCCGCTGCTGCTGGGGCAGTGGTTCCCCTTCGACCTGAGCGTGCACATCAGCCTCTCGGAGGGGGCGCTGGCCCGGCGGACGCCGGCCGAGGAGCGCTGGACGCTGCCGGCGTTCGCCCGCTACGCGCGGGAGACCGACCCGGGGTCGGTGGCGGACGCCCTCGTCCGCGCGGACGACCCCCGCCACCCGGCCTGGACCGGGCTCCGCCGCCCGTAGCGCCCGGGCCGCCGCCGCGCGGGGAGAAGGCCCCGTGCGGCGGGTCAGGGGCGGCCGCCCAGGCGGGTTATCGCCCGGGCCGCCGCGCGGCAGCCCGCGCGGGCGGCGGCGGCCGGGGTGGCGCCCGTGAGGCGCGCCGCCAGGAAGGCGCCGGTGAAGGCGTCGCCCGCACCCGTCGTGTCCACCGCCTCCACCGGCTCCGCCGCCACCTCGGCCGTGATCCGGCCGTCCTCGGCGACGAGCGCCCCGCCCGTGCCCCGCGTCACCACCACCAGCGGCACCCGCAGGCTGAGGGCCTCGGCGGCCCGGGCCGTGTCCGGCAGGCCCGCCAGCAGCCGGGCCTCGTCCTCGTTCGGCAGGAGGACCGCGGCCCCCGCCACCGCCGACAGGAAGGCCCCGGGACCCAGCCCCGCCAGGAACCCCGCCGACGCGGGGTCCACGCTCACCGGGACCCCCCGCGTGCGCGCGGCCCGCAGCGCCACCAGGGCCAGCTCGCGGCTGGACTCGGCGAAGAACAGGTAGCCGGACAGGTGGAGGTGGGCCGCGCCGTCCAGCAGCGCGGGCGCCCAGTCGGCGGGGCACAGCCGCAGGGAGGCCCCGCTGTCCGTCAGGAACGTCCGCTCCGCGTCCGCCCCGACCAGCGCCACCACCGTGCCGGTCGGCTCCGCCGGGTCGACCACCAGCCGGGGCCGCACCCCCGCGTCGACCAGCGCCCGCTCGTGCCAGCGCGCCGACTCGCAGCCCACCCGGGCGAGGAGCCGTACCTCGGCGGTGCCCGTACGCGCCGCCCAGCAGGCCGCGTTGGCTCCGGCACCGCCGGGCAGGGTGCGGATCCGGGCGGCGGTGTCGGTGGCCGGGGCGAGGGGCTCCCGGTGCACCGCCACCACGTCCGTGACCACGTCCCCGACGACCAGCAGCGCCCCCGGTGCCCCCGTCACGCCCGGGCCGCCCACGCCGCCGCGATCCGCGCCCCGAGCCGCACGTTGCCCCGTACCGCCGCCAGGTTCGCCTCCAGGGAAGCCCCGCCGGTGGCCCGTACCAGGTACTCCAGCAGGAACGGCGTCACCGCCTGCCCGGTGATCCCGCGCTCCCGGCACCCGGCCAGGGCCTCCGCCAGGACCCGGTCGTGCACGGCGGGGTCCAACTCGTCGGCGGGGTCGACCGGGTTGGCCACGATCAGGGCCGATTCCGGCCCGGCGACGGCATCCTGAGCGGCCATCACCTCGGCGACCTCCTCCGGGCGCTCCACCGTCCAGTCGACCGGCTCGCCGGAGTCGGCCAGGTAGAAGCCCGGAAAGGCGCGGGTGCGGTAGCCGACGATCCCGACGCCGAGCGTCTCCAGCCGCTGGAGCGTGGCGGGCACGTCCAGGATCGACTTCACGCCCGCGCACACCACCGTGATCCGGGTCCGCGCCAGCAGCGACAGGTCCGCCGACTCGTCCTGGGTCCGCGCGAACTCCCGGTGCACGCCGCCCAGCCCGCCCGTGGCGAAGACCCGCAGGCCGGCCCGCGCGGCCAGGAGGGCCGTCGCCGAGACCGTCGTGGCGCCCGTGGCGCCCGTCGCGAGGGCCGGGGCCAGGTCGCGGTGGCCGAGCTTGCGCACGTCCCCGCCGGCCGCGATCCGCTCCAGGCGGGCCTTGTCCAGGCCCGCGTACGCCACCCCGTCGACCACCGCGACCGTCGCCGGGACCGCGCCCTCCGCCCGTACGAGGTCCTCCAGCTCCAGGCCCACCGCCAGGTTGCGGGGGCGGGGCAGGCCGTGGGCGATGATCGTCGACTCCAGGGCGACGACGGGCCGGCGCGCGGCGAGCGCCTCGCGCACCTCTTCCGACAGGACCGGGACCTCGGATGCTCTGTGCTGTGGCATGTCCCCATCCATGGCACGGGACGCGCGCCCCCAAACGCGCCCCTCCCACTCCGGCGCGAAGCCGCCCCCCGGCTCGACGGAATGACGTGTGCGCCGCGCCCGTGCTGGACGCTCTGATCACCCCGTGGCCGGGGCCGCCACCCTAGGCTGGCGCACCATGAGCACCAGTGACCACAGCGCCCCCGCCTCCTTCGCCGTCTCCGTCGCCGACGTCCCCGACGGCGAGCTGGAGGCCGAGGACCTCGACCCCGCCCAGATCGTCTCCGGCACCCCCGTGGTGACGGGCAAGGTGCTCTGGGAGTCCGAGGACGGCTCCCAGATCCGGGGCATCTGGCAGATCACCCCCGGGGTGGTCACCGACACCGAGGCCGACGAGCTGTTCGTGGTCGTCGGCGGCCGCGCCACCGTCGAGGTCGAGGGCGGTGCGACGCTGGAGCTGGGTCCCGGCTCCGCCTGCGTGCTGCGGGAGGGCGACAAGACCACCTGGACGGTCCACGAGACCCTGCGCAAGGCCTACCACATCAACCTCTGACGGCCCCGCCCGGCGGCCTCCGCCGCGCTACCGGGAGGCGTCGGCCGGATGGCGCCGGGCGGTGAACAGGGCCAGCCCCGCCATCGGCAGCAGCAGCGCGGCGCCGATGGCGTTCAGCCAGCCGTAGCCGGCCTGGGACATCACCAGGCCGGCGGCCGCGCCGCCCAGGCCCGCCGCCGCGTTCATCGTCAGGTCGCTCAGGCCCTGTACGGCGGCCCGCGCGGGCTGCGGCACCGAGTCGGTGAGCAGCGCCGAGCCGGAGACCATGCCGGCGGACCAGCCGAGGCCGAGCAGGAAGAGACCGGCCGCGCTCTGCGCGTGGTCGCCGTCGGCCGTACCGGCGAGCAGGGCGGCGAGGGAGAGCAGCCCGGCCGCGAGGCCGATCACGGAGAACCGGCCGAGCCGGTCGGCGAGCCAGCCCATGACGGGCGAGAAGGCGAACATGCCCGCGATGTGCCCGCTGATCACCAGCCCGACCAGCTTGAGGCCGGCGCCGTGGTGGCCGAGGTCGACCGGGGTCATCACCATGATCGAGACCATGGTGGTGTGTGACACCGCGACGGTGAGCAGCGCGAGCCGGGCCCGCGGCGAGGCCTTGACGGCGGCCACCCCGGCGCGCAGGGAGCGCCCCTGGCGGGACTCCTCCCCGGGCGCGGCCAGCGCCCGCGCGGTGAGCAGCGGGTCCGGCCGCAGCAGGACGCCGAGCAGGGTGCCGGTGAGGACGAACACGGCGGCGGCCCAGACGAAGGGCCCCGCCGTCTGGGGTATGGAGGTGCCGGCGAAGCTGTCGCTGGCCGGGGCGGAGAGGTTGGGGCCGAGCACCGCGCCGATGGTGGAGGCCCAGACCACCACCGAGATCGCGCGGGCCCGCCGGTCGGGGGCGGCGAGGTCGGCGGCGGCGAAGCGGGCCTGGAGGTTGGCGGAGGAGGCGGCGCCGAAGGCGGCCATGCCCAGCATGAGCAGCGGGAAGCTCCGTACGGCGGCGGCCAGCACGACCAGGCCGGCTCCGGCCGTGCCGATCGCGTACCCGGCCAGCAGCCCCGCCCGGCGCCCCCGGGCGGTGGTCAGGGCGGCGAGCGGCAGGGAGACCAGGGCGGTGCCGATCACCGCGGCGGTGGAGGCGAACCCGGACAGCGCCTCGGTGCCGCTGATCTCGGTGGCCAGTACGGGGGCCAGGGCGATGCTGATGGGCACGCCCAGGCCGCCCAGCATCTGGCCGGCGATGAGCACCGTGGAGATCCGGCGCTGGATCCGGGGCAGATCGGCGGCGGTCACGGGCGGCGCGGTCCCCCCGGCGGCGCGGGAGGCCGCGGGCGGGGTCGAGGGGGAGGCGGTCACGCCGGACACCCCCGTCGCGGGCGCGCGGGCGGGAGGTCCGGGGCGGGACGGCGGGCGGCGGGGCCACGGGCGGCAGCAGGAAGCACCGCCGCAGTGTCCCACCCCCCACCGCCGGGGGGAACCGGGTGGAAGGGGACCGACGCGGTCACGGGGGCCCGACCCGCACGGCCTAGAAGAGCGGCCGCGGGAGGACGCCCTCCAGCGCGAGCAGGGTCCGCTTGGCCTCCAGCCCGCCCCCGAAGCCCCCGATGCCGCCGTCGTTCTCCACCACCCGGTGGCAGGCGACCACCAGCGGCAGCGGGTTCGAGCCCATGGCGTTGCCCACGGCCTGGGCCGCCCCCGGCTGCCCGACCCGGGCCGCCAGCTCCCCGTAGCCGACCACCGAGCCGTAGGGCACCGAGCGGTCGAGCTCCAGCAGCACCTGGCGGTTGAACCCGGAGCTGAGCCGCCAGTCCAGCGGCAGGTCGAAGCGGCGCAGCGTACCGGCGAAGTAGGCCTTCAGCTGGCGTATCGGCTCCGCCAGCAGGACCTCCCGGCCCGGTTCCGGGCGCCAGGCGTCGGCGCCGAGCCGGGAGACCAGGGCGTCGATCATCCGGCCGGCCCGGTCCGGCCCGGCATGGAACTCCACCCGGACCAGCCCCTCGGGGGTCGCGGCCAGGAGCAGGGGACCGATCTCGCTGGGGAGGACGGTCCATTCGAGGTGCGGCCCGCGGGGCCGCTCGGTGCTGTCCACGCCTCCACGGTACGGCGCCCCGCCGACAGCGCCGCCGCCGAGCCGAGCCCGACCCCCTAGAAGCCGCCCACGGCCCCCCGTACGACGTCCGGCGCGTTCGTGATGATCCCGTCCACCCCCATCTCGCGGACCTTCCGGGCCGTGGGCGCGTCGTCCACGATCCAGGTGTCCACCTCCATGGCCTTGCCGTGCGCCCCCCGCAGCCCGTGCACCGCCTTCACCCAGTCCGCCGAGATCGTCGTGTGCCACGGGTTGATCCGGTCCGTGAACTCGGCGTACCGGGGCAGGTCGGCGACGGTCGGGGTCCCCAGGAAGGCCGTGACCAGGTCGGGGCGCAGCCGGTGCACGATCCGCACGGAGTCGGCGCTGAAGCTCTGCACCACCAGGCGGCGCGCGACGTGGTTCTCGTCGAGCCAGCCCAGTCCGTCCAGGAGCTCCAGCGTCTGCTCCTCGATCCCGGGGTAGAGCTCCGGCTTCTTGATCTCCAGCAGCAGCCTCTGCCGGTTCTGCTGGACCCGCTCCATGTACGCGCGCAGCGTCGGCACCCGGGCGCCGGCGAAGCGGGGCGAGAACCAGCTCCCCGCGTCCAGCCGGGCGATCTCCGCCGCCGTGAAGTCCTTGACCCGCCAGGGCTTGCGGTCGGGGAAGACCTGCTCGACGTCGGTGGTGCGGGCCAGGGTGTCGTCGTGGATCACCACCAGCTCGCCGTCCCTGGTCCGCTGGACGTCGTTCTCGACCCAGTCGAAGCCCAGCCGCATCGCCAGGTCGATCGCTTCGAGGGTGTTCTCCGGGGCGTACGCGGAGGCCCCCCGGTGGGCGTACACGGTCGGACCCAGGAGCCCCGTCGCGCCGGTGGCGGATCCGGGTCCGGGGGCGGCGGCCGACGCCGTCCCGCCCAGCAGGGTCAGGGTGAAGCCCAGGAAGGCGGCGGCTGCCGCGGTGGCGGATCGGACGTACATGTGCGTTCTCCTCGGGTCGGGCGAGCCCTGTTCCTGCGTCAGCCGGGTGCGGACCGGCAGTCGTCGTGGCTGTGCACTTCACGGCGGAGCGTTCACCGCGATCATGGGCTCGAAGATCACACCGACGCCACCGAACTACGACAAACGGACCAGAAAGGAGGAGGTCCGCTCCGTCCGACGGACCCCTCCCGGGCCCGGGGACCCCTCCGGACGGGGGCGGGGCGCGTGCGCGCGCCCGAGTGTCAGTGGGGGGCCGTACGGTGGAGTCATGCGGCCCGTATCGAAGATCGAACGCACGGTGGCGCCTTTCGAGGTCGTCAGCCCCTACCAGCCCAGCGGCGACCAGCCGGCGGCCATCGCCGAGCTGGAGAAGCGCATCCGCGCGGGTGAGAAGGACGTCGTCCTGCTCGGTGCCACCGGCACCGGCAAGTCGGCGACCACCGCCTGGATGATCGAGAAGCTCCAGCGCCCGACCCTGGTGATGGCGCCGAACAAGACCCTCGCCGCCCAGCTGGCGAACGAGTTCCGCGAGCTCCTGCCGAACAACGCCGTCGAATACTTCGTGTCGTACTACGACTACTATCAGCCCGAGGCCTACGTTCCGCAGTCGGACACCTACATCGAGAAGGACTCCTCGATCAACGAGGAGGTGGAGCGGCTGCGCCACTCCGCGACCAACTCGCTGCTCACCCGGCGTGACGTGATCGTCGTCGCCTCCGTCTCGTGCATCTACGGCCTCGGCACCCCCCAGGAGTACGTGGACCGGATGGTCCCGCTCAAGGTGGGCGAGGAGATCGACCGGGACCAGCTGCTGCGCCGCTTCGTCGACATCCAGTACACCCGCAACGACGTGGCCTTCACCCGTGGGACCTTCCGGGTGCGCGGCGACACCATCGAGATCTTCCCGGTCTACGAGGAACTGGCCGTCCGCATCGAGATGTTCGGCGACGAGATCGAGGCCCTCTCCACCCTGCACCCGCTGACCGGCGAGGTCATCAGCGAGGACCGCGAGCTGTACGTCTTCCCCGCCAGCCACTACGTCGCCGGCCCCGAGCGCATGGAGAAGGCGATCCGCGGCATCGAGGCCGAGCTGGCGGAGCGCCTCGCCGAGCTGGAGAAGCAGGGCAAGATGCTGGAGGCCCAGCGGCTGCGCATGCGCACCACCTACGACCTGGAGATGATGCGCCAGATCGGCTCCTGCTCCGGCATCGAGAACTACTCGCTGCACATGGACGACCGGGAGCGCGGCTCGGCTCCCAACACCCTGATCGACTACTTCCCCGAGGACTTCCTCCTCGTCATCGACGAGTCGCACGTCACCGTGCCGCAGATCGGCGCCATGTACGAGGGCGACGCCTCCCGCAAGCGGACCCTCGTCGACCACGGCTTCCGCCTGCCCTCGGCCCTGGACAACCGGCCGCTGAAATGGGAGGAGTTCCAGGAGCGGATCGGCCAGACCGTCTACCTGTCGGCCACCCCCGGGAACTACGAGCTCTCGCGCGCCGACGGCTTCGTCGAGCAGATCATCCGCCCCACCGGCCTCGTCGACCCCGAGGTCGTCGTCAAGCCCACCGAGGGCCAGATCGACGACCTGGTCCACGAGATCCGCCAGCGGGTGGAGAAGGACGAGCGGGTCCTGGTCACCACCCTCACCAAGAAAATGGCGGAGGACCTCACCGACTACTTCCTGGAGCTCGGCATCCAGGTCCGCTACCTGCACAGCGACGTCGACACCCTGCGCCGCATCGAGCTGCTGCGCGAGCTGCGCGCCGGAGAGTACGACGTCCTGGTCGGCATCAACCTGCTGCGCGAGGGCCTCGACCTCCCCGAGGTGTCGCTGGTGGCGATCCTCGACGCCGACAAGGAGGGCTTCCTGCGCTCCGGGACCTCCCTCATCCAGACCATCGGCCGCGCCGCGCGCAACGTCTCCGGCCAGGTCCACATGTACGCGGACAAGATGACCCCGGCGATGGAGCGGGCCATCGAGGAGACCAACCGGCGCCGCGAGAAGCAGATCGCGTACAACACGGCCAACGGGATCGACCCGCAGCCGCTCCGCAAGAAGATCAACGACATCGTCGCCACCATCGCCCGCGAGGAGCTCGACACCGAGCAGCTGCTCGGCACCGGCTACCGGCAGGCCAAGGACGGCAAGGGCGCCAAGGCCCCGGTCCCGGCGCTCGGCGAGGCCGCCCGGACGAAGGCCGGCAAGGGAGCCAAGGGGGCGAAGGCCGCCGAGGTGCCCACGGACCGCCCCGCCGCCGAACTGGCCGCCCTCATCGAGCAGATGACGGAGCGGATGAGGGGCGCGGCCGCCGAGCTCCAGTTCGAGGTCGCGGCCCGCATCCGGGACGAGGTGGGCGAGCTCAAGAAGGAGCTCCGGCAGATGCGCGAAGCGGGCCTCGCCTGACCCCCGGGGCGGTCAGTAGGGTGTGGGAACAGCCGCAGGTACACGCTGCCTGGGGGTGGCTATGGAGAGGGGACGCGCGTGACGGTCAACATGACCAAGGGTCAGGCCATCAGTCTGGAGAAGCAGGGCGGCGGCACGCTGACCGCGGTCCGCATGGGCCTCGGCTGGCAGGCGGCCAAGCGCCGCGGGCTGTTCGGCTCGCGCACCCGCGAGATCGACCTGGACGCCTCGGCGGTGCTGTTCGCCGACAAGCAGCCCGTGGACGTGGTGTTCTTCCGGCACCTGCAGAGCGACGACGGCTCCGTCCGCCACACCGGTGACAACCTCGTCGGCGGCGTCGGCCAGGGCGGGGACGACGAGGCCATCCTCGTCGACCTCCAGCGCGTGCCGGTGCACATCGACACGATCGTCTTCACGGTGAACTCGTTCACCGGCCAGACCTTCCAGGAAGTGCAGAACGCGTTCTGCCGCATCGTCGACGAGACCAACGGCCAGGAACTGGCCCGCTACACCCTCGACGGCGGCGGCCAGTACACCGCGCAGATCATGGCGAAGGTGTCCCGGGCCGGCGGCGGCTGGCAGATGACGGCCCTCGGCACCCCGGCCAACGGCCGGACCTTCCAGGACCTGATGCCGGCGATCCTGCCGCACCTGTAAGCACGACGCGGAACAAGAGAAGAAGGCACGGGGGAGGGGCTGCACGATGACGGCCGAACTGGTCCGGGGGCAGAACCACCCCGTGCCCCACGGCACGGTGGAGGTCAGGGTCACGGCGGGCACCGCCCTGCTCGCCCTGGCCTCGCTGGCCGACGAGCGGGGACGCCTCGGCGGCCCGGCCGCCCTCGCGCATCCCGGCGCCCCCGCCCCGCCCGGGATCCGGGTCCCCGGCGAAGCCGCCGAGAGGCACACCCTCGCCGTCGACCTCGACGCCGTCGGGCCGGAGGTCCACAGCATCGGCCTGCTCCTCGTCCTGCCGCCCGACGGCCCCCCGCGCTTCGGGGCGGTCCCCGCACCGCATGTGGTGGTCGCCGAGCCGGGCGGGGACGGGTTCGCCGCCTTCGCCCTCACCGGCCTCGACGCCGAGACCGCCCTGACCGCCCTGGAGCTCTACCGGCGCCAGGGCGCCTGGAAGGTCCGGGCCGTCGGCCAGGGGTACGCCGACGGACTCGCGGCCCTCCTCACCGACGGCGGGCTGGCCGCACCGGAGGCCGCGGCCCTGGCCGCCGAGGCCCTGCGCGCCGCCGCGCCCGGCGGGGAGGCCGAGCGCTCGCTCGCCGCGCTCCCGCCGCACGCGCAGGACCGGGACGCCGCCCCGCGCACGCCCGGGACCGTCCCCGAGCCCCCCGACCCCCTCCCGGCCCCCGCCACCCCGTACGCCGGCACGCCCGGCTCCGCACCCGCCCCGGCCGGCCCCGCCTCGCCCGGACCCGGCGGAGGCGCACCCGGCGGAGGCACGCCCGGCGGAGGCGCACCCGGTGGGGGTGGCCCGACCATCGACTACGCCCACCCGCGCCGCCGCCGCACCACCGCCGAGGCGCCCGAGCCGGCGCCCCGCCCGGCCCCGGCCCCCGCCGACCCCGACGCGCCCCCCGTCCCGGTCGCCGGGGACGCGAGCGGCTGGTCCATGGACGAGCGCCTCTACAACCAGGTCTGGGGCATGTTCGAGGACCTGGCCCGTACCGTCGCCGCCTACCGCGGCGCCGTCGACTTCGCCGACAGCCGCCTCGACCGCGAGCTGGACGAGGCCCTGTCCGACCCCCGCCACCGGCTCGGCGGCTCCGGCGGCGACGCCCGCGAGGCCGCCCGGGCCCGCCGCGACGACCTGGTCGCCCAGGCCCGCGCCGTCCTCGACCGCGACCTCGCCCAGCTCACCGCCGAGTCCGAGGTGGTCGAACCCGCGCTGCCGGCCGCGTACGCCCGCTGGGACAACCCCGTCTGGCACGGCGGAGGCACCCCCGAGGAAGGCCCCCTCGCCCTGCGCCTGGGCAACCTCAGCCTGCCCGAGAGCCCCGGCCTGAAGATCCCCATGCTGATGCGGCTCCCGATGGAGCGCGGCCTGTGGATCGACAACGGCCGCACCGGCTCCGAGGCCGCCATGACCATGGACACCGACCGGCTGCGCCGCGCCGCCATGGACATGGCCGTCGCCCACGCGGCCAGGCTCCTCGCCGTCCACCCCGCCGACCGGTTCTCCGTCCACGTCATCGACGCCGCCGGGGCCGGCTCCGCCGCGCTCGCCCCGCTCGTGGCCGCCGGAGTGCTCGCCGCGCCGCCCGCCGCCGGCGCCGCCGGGGTCGCCGAGACCCTCGCCCGGCTGACCCGGCGCGTGGACCTCGTCCAGATGGCGCTGCGCGCCGGAGCCCCTGAGGACCTTCCCCCGGACCTCGACCCGGCCGAGCAGCTGCTCATCGTGCACGACTTCCCGCACGGCTTCGACGACCGCGCCGTCACCCAGCTGCGCTACCTGGCCGACGAGGGCCCCTCGGCCGGCGTGCACCTGCTGATGGTCGCCGACCGCGACGAGGCCTCCGCCTACGGACCGCTGCTGGACCCCCTGTGGCGCTCGCTGATGCGGCTGTCGCCCGTACCGGACCACCACCTCGCCGACCCCTGGGTCCAGCACGCCTGGACCTTCGAGCCGGACCTGCCCCCGCAGGGCAGCCGGGTCCTCCACCAGGCACTGGACCGGGTCGCGCGGGCCCGCCGGGCCGCCCGGCCGTAGGCGGACGCGGGCGGCCCGTGACCGGTCGATGACCATCCAGTGACCCCTCTTTGGGAATCCCTTTACCTTTGACCCCTTCCGCGGGTACCCTGAGACCTGCGGAGGGGAGTATTCCTGCTGTTTCCTGCGCGGCGTGCCCGTCAATACGGATCGCTCGGTTCATGCGAACAGGGCAATCCCGGGGCGCCGGCCCGCGGCCCGAGAGCCGGCCGGGTGGAAGAGACCTCCGGCAGCGATGACGCTGACCATGTGCTGAGCCATCCGCCGGAGGCGTGAATACCGTGGACGTTTCGTTGACCCTATGGGTGCTGACCATCGCCGGTCTGTGCATCCTCATCGGCGCCGACTTCCTCATCGGCCGCAAGCCCCATGACGTGTCCCTCAAGGAGGCGGGCGTCTGGACGGTCGTCTGGATCGTCCTCGCCGCCCTCTTCGGCCTCGGCCTGCTGTTCTCCGGCAACGCCCAGGCCTCCCAGGAGTTCTTCGCCGGGTTCATCACCGAGAAGTCCCTGAGCGTGGACAACCTCTTCGTCTTCGTCCTGATCATGGCGAAGTTCTCGGTGCCCTCCCACCTCCAGCAGCGCGTCCTGCTGGTCGGCGTCCTGATCGCCCTCGTCCTGCGCGCGGTCTTCATCGCCGCCGGCGCCGCGATCATCACCACCTTCTCGTGGGTCTTCTACATCTTCGGCGCCTTCCTGATCTACACCGCCTGGAAGCTGATCCAGGAGGCCCGCAAGGGCGACGAGGAAGAGGAGTTCGAGGAGAACCGCCTCCTCAAGTCGGTCGAGAGGAAGTTCGGCGTCGCCGACCGCTACCACGGCACCAAGCTGTTCATCCGCGCCCATGGCAAGCGCATCATGACCCCGCTGATGGTGGTCATGCTCGCCATCGGCACCACCGACGTCCTCTTCGCCCTGGACTCCATCCCGGCGATCTTCGGCCTCACCCAGGACCCGTACATCGTCTTCACCGCCAACGCCTTCGCCCTCATGGGCCTGCGCCAGCTGTACTTCCTGATCGGCGGCCTGCTCAAGAAGCTGGTCCACCTCAGCTACGGCCTGTCCGTGATCCTGGGCTTCATCGGCGTCAAGCTGGTGCTGCACGCCCTGCACGAGTCCGGGGTGCACGTCCCGCAGATCTCCATCCCGGTCTCCCTGGGCGTCATCTGCGGCGTCCTGGTGATCACCACGATCACCAGCCTGATCGCCTCGAAGAAGCAGGCGGCGGCGGAAGCCGCCGCCGAGGAGACGCGGAGCGTCGACGCCTGACCCGGTACGGGACGCTACGCGGGGGCGGCCGCTCCGGCCGCCCCCGCTCCCGCGTCCGCACCCGTACCGCCCCGGGCCCGCACCGGGGCCGGGGCGGTCTCCGGGAGGAGGGCGAAGCAGCCGAGGCTGACCAGGGCGACCACCGTCAGGTACACCGCCACGCCCCACGGCGGGCCGGACCCCGCCGCCAGGGCCGTCGCCACGACCGGGGTCAGGGCCCCGCCCAGCACCCCGCCCAGGTTGTAGCCGACGGCCGCGCCGGTGCAGCGGATCCGCGGCGCGTACAGCTCGGGCAGGTAGGCGCCCACCACCGCATACATGACGACCATCGCCAGCAGGGCGCCGACGCAGCCCACCGTCACCAGCAGCGGGTTCCCGCTGCTCAGCAGGGCCACGAACGGGAACATCCACGCCGCGCAGGCCGCGCCGCCCGCGAGGCACATCGGCCGCCGCCCCCAGCGGTCGCCCAGCGCCGCCAGCGGCGCCGTCACCAGCCCCATCAGCAGGACGGCCGCCATCACCACCGCCAGCATCAGCGTGCGGTCCACGCCCAGACGGCCCGTGGTGTAGGCCAGCGACCAGGTGGTCACCGCGTAGAAGACGGAGTACCCGACCGACATCGCCCCGCCGGTCAGCAGGAGCAGCCGCCAGTGGCCGCGCAGCACCTCCGGGAGCGGGGCCTCGGCCCGCCGGCCGGTCTCGGTCAGGGCCTGGAACTGCGGGGTCTCCTCGACCGACCGGCGCAGCCACAGCCCGGCCAGCGCCAGCAGACCGGCGCACCAGAACGGCACCCGCCAGCCCCAGGCACTGAACTCCGCGTCGCTCAGGAGGCCGGACAGGGCCAGCGTCAGCCCGTTGGCCAGCAGGAAGCCGGCGGCCGGTCCCATCTGCGGGAAGCTCGACCACAGCCCGCGCCGGCCCTCGGGGGCGTGCTCGGCGGTCAGCAGCACCGCCCCGCCCCACTCGCCGCCGAGGCCGAGCCCCTGGAGGAAGCGCAGCAGGAGCAGCAGGACGGGAGCGGCGATCCCGAGGGAGGCGTACGAGGGCACGCACCCCACCGCCACCGTCGCCAGCCCGGTCAGCAGCAGCGAGGCGAGCAGCACCGGACGGCGCCCGTAGCGGTCGCCCACGTGCCCGAAGACGACGGAGCCCAGCGGGCGGGCCAGGAAGCCGACCCCGAACGTGCCGAAGGCGGCGAGGGTTCCCGCGAGCGGGGAGAACGAGGGGAAGAAGAGCGGGCCGAGCACCAGGGCGGCGGCCGTGCCGTAGACGAAGAAGTCGTAGAACTCGATGGCGGTCCCGACCAGGGAGGCCAGGGCGAGCCGCAGCATCGAGGGGGCGGCGGCGCCGGACGGGGGCGCGGCGGCGGGCGAGGGGACGGAGGGCGGGGAGGGGTGGTGTCGCATGGTGCAGCAACTACCCCAGCCCGCCCCCTCGGGACATGCGTTCGGTCGAGGTCGACCGGAAGGAGCGCATGGCCGCGCGGTGTTGACGGCGGCGCATGCGCGCGCGGGTCACCAGCCGCGCTCGCGCCATTCCGCGAGGTGGGGGCGCTCGGTGCCGAGCATGGTGTCGTTCCCGTGGCCCGGGTAGACCCAGGTCTCGTCCGGCAGCTGACCGAACAGCTTGGTCTCGACGTCGTCGATGAGACTGGCGAAGTTCTTCGCGTCGCCCCAGGTGTTGCCCACGCCGCCGGGGAAGAGGCAGTCGCCGGTGAAGACGTGCGGGTGCCCGTGCGGGTCGTCGTAGACCAGGGCGATGGAGCCGGGGGTGTGGCCGACCAGGTGGCGGGCGGTCAGCGAGACCCGTCCGACGGTGATCACGTCCCCGTCCTGGACCAGGACGTCGGTGGCGACCGGGATGCCGTCCGCGTCGTAGGCGCCCGCGTAGGTCCGCGCCCCGGTGGCGTCGACCACGGCCTGGAGCGCGCCCCAGTGGTCGCCGTGCTGGTGGGTGGTGACGACCGAGGCGATGCCGTCGTCGCCGATCAGGCTGAGCAGGGTCTCCGGCTCGGCCGCCGCGTCGATCAGGAGCTGCTCGCCGGTGGCCCGGCAGCGCAGCAGGTACGCGTTGTTGTTCATGGAACCCACCGCGACCTTGGAGATCATCAGGTCCGCGAGTTCGTGCACGTCGGCGGGACCGCCGACCTTCACCGCTCCGCTGTACGTCATGTCGGAATCCTAGAGCGCGGGGAGCTCGGGCAGGCCGTCGCCCGCCTCGACGGTCAGGTGGGCGCCCTTGGCGCCGCGGCCGGCCAGCCAGCCGAGCAGCTCGGCCCTGGGGCCGGCGAGGGTCACCGGGGTGCCCTCGGTCCCGCCCGTGCGCGCGACGTGTTCGCCGTCGGGGCCGGTCAGGGTGACCGGGGGGACGTCGGGGCGGCCGGACCAGCGGTCGGCGAGGAAGGCGATCTCCCGGTCGGTGAACTCCTGCGGGAGGTCGGAGAGCTCGTAGCCGACGTTCAGGTCGACGTGGTGGAGCTCCACCTCGACGAGGCGGCGGAACGGCACGTTGGAGGCGAGGTCGGTGACCCCGTTGCGCAGCTCGACCGTGCGCTGCCAGTCCTGGTCGGGCTCGGTGGTGGCGAGGAAGCGGGCCCCGGAATCACGGAGGTCCGTCAGGTGTTCTTCCAGGGGCCGGGCCGCGTCGCGCTCGATGTCCGCGTCGCGGGCGGCGGCGCTCTCGTACATGGGACGGCCCTCGAGGACGTTGACGAGGGCGTCGGCGTTGCGCGCCAGGTGGGCCAGGATGTGGCCGCGGGTCCATCCCGGGAGGTGTGACTCCTCGGAGAGGGAGGCGTTGTCCAGTTTCGCGACCGCGTTCAGCAGCCGGTCCGTGGCTTCACGTACAGAGGCCAGGTCGTGCACATGATCAGTCATGGGTCCGAGCGTAGTGGCCCGGCGGCCTCCGCCACACGATCGGGTGAAGCCCTCTTGCGCGTGCCGTAAATCGAATGTGCGTGCTATACGCTCGATAGTCCAGACACAGTCCATCGCAGAGGCGCCCCCCATACCCTGGACAAGCCGGGGGCCTGTGCCCCCGCTCTCTCAAGAAAGGTGCGGACCGGCGTGACCGACCGTCTCATCGTTCGTGGCGCTCGCGAGCACAACCTGAAGAACGTCTCGCTCGACCTGCCCCGCGATTCCCTCATCGTCTTCACCGGACTCTCCGGCTCGGGCAAGTCCTCCCTGGCCTTCGACACGATCTTCGCCGAGGGCCAGCGCCGCTACGTCGAGTCGCTCTCGTCGTACGCCCGCCAGTTCCTGGGGCAGATGGACAAGCCCGACGTCGACTTCATCGAGGGCCTCTCCCCGGCCGTCTCGATCGACCAGAAGTCGACCTCGCGCAACCCCCGCTCCACCGTCGGCACCATCACCGAGGTCTACGACTACCTCCGCCTGCTCTTCGCCCGCATCGGCAAGCCGCACTGCCCCGAGTGCCGCCGCCCGATCTCCCGGCAGTCGCCGCAGGCGATCGTGGACAAGGTCCTCGCGCTCCCCGAGGGCAGCCGCTTCCAGGTGCTGTCGCCGCTGGTCCGCGAGCGCAAGGGCGAGTTCGTCGACCTCTTCGCCGACCTCCAGACCAAGGGCTACAGCCGGGCCCGGGTGGACGGGGTGACCGTCCAGCTCTCCGAGCCGCCCACGCTGAAGAAGCAGGAGAAGCACACCATCGAGGTGGTCGTCGACCGCCTCACCGTCAAGGACAGCGCCAAGCGCCGGCTCACGGACTCCGTGGAGACCGCCCTCGGCCTCTCCGGCGGCATGGTGATCCTGGACTTCGTCGACCTCGCCGAGGACGACCCCGAGCGTGAGCGGATGTACTCCGAGCACCTCTACTGCCCGTACGACGACCTGTCCTTCGAGGAGCTGGAGCCGCGCTCCTTCTCCTTCAACTCGCCCTTCGGCGCCTGCCCCGAGTGCACCGGCATCGGCACCCGCATGGAGGTGGACCCGGAGCTGATCGTCCCGGACGAGGACAAGTCGCTGGACGAGGGCGCCGTCTCGCCCTGGTCGCTCGGGCACACCAAGGACTACTTCCAGCGGCTGGTCGGCGCGCTCGCCGGGGAACTCGGCTTCCGCACCGACATCCCGTGGGCGGGACTGCCACAGCGCGCCAAGAAGGCCCTGCTGTACGGGCACAAGACCCAGATCGAGGTCCGCTACCGCAACCGGTACGGGCGCGAGCGCGCGTACACCACGGCCTTCGAGGGCGCCGTGCCGTTCGTCAAGCGGCGCCACTCCGAGTCCGAGAGCGACGCCAGCCGCGAGCGCTTCGAGGGCTACATGCGCGAGGTGCCCTGCCCGACCTGCGAGGGCACCCGGCTCAAGCCGATCGTGCTCGCGGTGACGGTGATGGAGCGGTCCATCGCCGAGGTCGCCGCGATGTCGATCAGCGAGTGCGCGGACTTCCTGGGGCGGCTCAAGCTCGACGCCCGCGACAAGAAGATCGCCGAGCGGGTCCTCAAGGAGGTCAACGAGCGGCTGCGCTTCCTCGTGGACGTCGGCCTGGACTACCTCTCGCTCAACCGCGCCGCCGGCACCCTGTCGGGCGGCGAGGCCCAGCGCATCCGCCTCGCGACGCAGATCGGCTCCGGCCTGGTCGGTGTGCTGTACGTGCTGGACGAGCCGTCCATCGGCCTGCACCAGCGTGACAACCACCGGCTGATCGAGACGCTGGTGCGGCTGCGGGACATGGGCAACACGCTCATCGTCGTCGAGCACGACGAGGACACGATCAAGGTCGCCGACTGGGTCGTGGACATCGGCCCGGGCGCGGGCGAGCACGGCGGCAAGGTGGTGCACAGCGGCTCGCTGAAGGAGCTGCTGAAGAACACCGAGTCGATGACGGGCCAGTACCTGTCCGGCAAGAGGTCCATCCCCGTACCGGACGTGCGCCGGCCCGTGGACGCGGAGCGCAGGCTCACCGTCCACGGCGCCAAGGAGAACAACCTGCGGGACATCGACGTGTCCTTCCCGCTGGGCGTCCTCACGGCGGTCACGGGCGTATCGGGCTCCGGCAAGTCCACGCTGGTCAATGACATCCTGTACACGCACCTGGCGCGCGAGCTGAACGGCGCGCGGTCCGTGCCGGGGCGGCACACCCGGGTGGACGGCGACGACCTGGTCGACAAGGTCGTCCACGTCGACCAGTCGCCGATCGGCCGGACGCCGAGGTCCAACCCGGCGACGTACACGGGTGTGTTCGACCACGTGCGCAAGCTCTTCGCGGAGACGATGGAGGCGAAGGTGCGGGGCTACCTGCCCGGGCGCTTCTCCTTCAACGTCAAGGGCGGCCGGTGCGAGAACTGCTCCGGTGACGGCACGATCAAGATCGAGATGAACTTCCTGCCGGACGTCTACGTCCCCTGCGAGGTCTGCCACGGCGACCGGTACAACCGGGAGACGCTGGAGGTCCACTACAAGGGCAAGTCCATCGCGGAAGTCCTGAACATGCCGATCGAGGAGGCGCTGGAGTTCTTCGAGGCGGTCCCGACGATCGCGCGGCACCTGAAGACGCTGACGGAGGTCGGTCTCGGCTACGTCCGCCTCGGCCAGTCGGCGCCGACCCTGTCGGGCGGCGAGGCGCAGCGCGTGAAGCTGGCGTCGGAGCTGCAGAAGCGGTCGACGGGGCGGACGGTGTACGTGCTGGACGAGCCGACGACGGGTCTGCACTTCGAGGACATCTCGAAGCTGATCAAGGTGCTGTCCGGGCTGGTGGACAAGGGGAACTCGGTGATCGTCATCGAGCACAACCTCGACGTCATCAAGACGGCGGACTGGGTCGTCGACATGGGCCCGGAGGGCGGCTACGGCGGCGGTCTCGTCGTCGCCGAGGGCACGCCGGAGCAGGTCGCCTCGGTGGGCGCGAGCCACACGGGGAAGTTCCTGCGGGACATCCTGGGGGCGGAGCGGATCTCCGACGCCGGGTTGCCGGCGGCGCGGGCCGTGCGGAAGAAGGCGGCTCCGGCGAAGAAGGCCGCCGCCGCGCCGGCCGCGAAGAAGACGGCCCGCGCCGCGCGCAAGGCGTAGCCGGGCGGGGCCGGGGGTGCTGGTGCCGCTGCGCGGAGCCGTCTCCCCGCCCCGCCCTTCCTCCGTTCCCTGGGGCTCCGCCCCAGACCCCGCGCCTCAAACGCCGGCGGGGCTGGAATTGCCCTGCGGGCAATCCAGCCCGCGCGGCGTTTGAGCGCAAGGGGGTCCGGGGCTTGCCCTGGGGAACGGGCGAAGGGCGGGTAGGGGACCTCGCCCCGCGCAGCGGTACCGGCGCAGCCCCCGGCAGGGTCAGGCCGCGACGCCCACCGCGTGTCCCTCCGCCGCGGGGTCGGTCAGGATGTCCAGGAGGGCCGTCGCCACGTCCGCGCGGGCGATCACGCGGCCGCCCGGGACGTTGCCGTCGAAGGAGCGGCGGTAGTAGCCGGTGCCCAGCCGGTTCAGCAGGCGCGGCGGCCGGACCACCGTCCACCGCAGCCCGCTCGCCTCCGCGATGACGGACTCCATGACCGCGAGGTCCGCGTACAGGTCGCGCAGCGCCCACCGCAGGAGCGGGTAGGCCACCCTCCGGATCAGCAGCCCGTCCCCCTTCGCGTCCGGCGCCAGCGGCGCCGCGCTGACCGCCATCAGCCGCTCGACCCCCGTCCGCCGCATCGCCGCGACCACCGCCCGCAGGGCCGGTCCGGTGACCGGTGTCAGCCGGGCCTGCTTGTTGTTCGCGGCGCCCAGCGCCGAGATCACCGCGTCCCGCCCCGCCAGGACCGGCAGCAGTGCCGCCTCGTCGGTGAGGTCCTTCACCACCGCCACCCGTAGCCGCTCATGCGCCGGCGCCTCCAGCCGTGCAGCGTCGCGGACGACCGCCGTCACCTCGTGGCCCGCGGCGAGGGCCTGCCGGACCACTTCGCGGCCCACGCCGCCCGTCGCTCCGAACACCGTGATCTTCATCGTGGACCCCCGTCGAGAGGATGGTTGGGACGGGTGGGTGAGTATTCACTCACCCCTCTGTCCACTAGGGTGAGTGAATGCCCACCCCGAAGTCAACCCGGCCCGCCTCCGAACGGCTGCTGGACGCCGCCGAGACCCTCATGCGCACCATCGGTCTCGCCAACACCACCACCAAGGCCATCGCCCGCGAGGCCGGCTGCTCGGAGGCGGCGCTCTACAAGCACTACGCCAACAAGGAAGAGCTGTTCGTGCGGGTGCTGATGGAGCGCACGCCCAACGCCGGGCCGCTCATGGCCGCCCTCGACGCCGACGCGGGCCCCGGCGGGGACGCGCTCCAGGAGGCGCTGGCCGGTATCGCCCGGCACGCCTCGCTCTTCTACGCCGAGGCCATGCCGATGGCCGCCTCGCTGTTCGCCGAGCCCGCGCTGCTCACCCGCCACCGCGAGGGCGTCCGGGAGATCGGCGCGGGCCCGCACGTGGTGCGCGACGCCCTCGAAGGACGGCTGCGCCGGGAGCTCGGCGCCGGACGGCTCAGGGCGGACGCCGACCCCCGCGCCGCCGCCGCCCTGCTCCTCGGCGCCTGCTTCCAGCGGGCCTTCTTCCTGCACTTCTCCGGCGCCGAGGTGGTCCAGCCGGTCGAGGAGTTCGCCCCCGCGCTCGCCCGGACCCTGTGGGCCGCTATCGGCTGAGCCCGAGCTCGTCCGCGTAAGGGGGCTCACAGCCCGCCCGGGTGCAGGTGAGCGCGGCCGCGTGGGCGGCGAAGGCCAGGACGTCGGGCCAGTCCACCGCGCCCGGGTCCGCCCCCGTGAGCCGGTGCAGCAGCGCCGCGTTGACGGTGTCCCCGGCGCCGATGGTGTCCGCGACGGCCACCGGACGGGCCGCCGCACCGTACTCCGCGCCGTCCGCCGTCCACACCGTCAGCCCCGCCGCGCCCCGGGTCAGCACCACGGCCGAGGGCCCGGCGGCCAGCCAGTCCCCGACCCGGCCGCCCAGCCAGTCGGCGTCCTCCTCGGACAGCTTCAGCACGGAGACGTACGGCAGCCGGGCCAGGAACCGCTCCCGGTAGCCCGCCGGGTCCGCGATCAGCGCCGGGCGGATGTTGGGGTCGAGCAGGGTCAGCAGCCCCCGCCCCGACTCCCGCCGCAGCAGGGCCTCGTACGCGCTCGCCCCCGGCTCCAGCACCAGCGAGCAGGTCCCGAGCGCCAGGGCCCGCGCCCCCGGGGGCAGCGCGGGCGGCAGGGTGAACAGCCGGTCGGCGGTGCCCTCCACGTAGAACCCGTACGCGGCCGAGCCGTCCGGCGCCAGCGAGGGCACGGCCAGCGTGGTCGGCTCGGGCCCGCGCTGCACCAGTGAGAGGTCCACCCCCGCGGCCCGCAGCCCGGCGAGCAGCGCCTCGCCGAAGCCGTCCGCCGACACCCGGGAGCAGAAGGCGACCCCGGCCCCCAGCCGGCCCAGCGCCAGGGCGGTGTTGTACGGTCCGCCCCCGGGCCGGGGCAGCAGCGCGCCCGGCGGCTCCGCCAGGGGCACGAGGTCGATCAGGGCTTCTCCACCGACGACGATCACGCGGGGGAAGCTATCCCATCCGCCGCCGGTATGGTCGGGTGGACCCCGCCCGGGGTCCGCCGCCTCGTGCCAGGAGAACCACATGTCCGCGTCCCAGCCCGCCGCCCGCCGTACCGTCCTCAAGGGTGCCGCCGCGCTCGCCGGGGCCGTGGGCGCGGGAGCCTCGCTCGCCGCGTGCTCGACCGAGGGCGGCAGCGGCGCGGGCGGCCCCGCCGTCCCGAAGGAGCCGGTCGAGCTGGGCGCGGTCGCGGAGGTGCCCGTCGGCGGCTCGAAGCTCTTCCGCGAGCACAAGGTCGTCGTCAGCTGCCCGGCCGAGGGCCAGTACAAGGCCTTCAGCGCCCAGTGCACCCACGCCGGCTGCGTCCTCGACAAGATCGACAAGGGCGAGGGCAACTGCCCCTGCCACGGCAGCCGCTTCGACGTCGCCACGGGCAAGGTCCTGCGCGGCCCGGCCGCCGAGCCCCTCCCGGCCGTGCCGGTCAAGGCGGAGAACGGCAAGCTGATCGCGGGCTGAACCGACCCGCTCCGAAAGCAACACACCTAGCCCCAGTCCCAGGCGATGCCCAGGATCCCCGGGCGGACCGACTGCTCCACCAGGTGGACCGCGCGGTGGCGCCCGCTCGGGGTGAGGTCCGACAGGGACGTGCGGGGGGCCGCCGCGGAGGTGCGGGCGAAGCGGTGGCAGCGGACCGGCAGGGCGGCCTCGTCGAAGCGGACCTGGAGCATGTACTGGCCGCCCGCGTAGCTGAAGCCGCGGACGTACTCCGCACTGCGCGCGCCCGTGCCGTCCTCGACCCCGTAGCCGAAGACGTACGTGTCCCCGCGCCGCAGCCGCGCGTCGAAGAGCAGCTCCGCCACCACCACCCCGGCCTCCGGGTGGCAGCGCACCCGGCCCGTGCGGCAGTTCTCGTACGCCGTCACCCGCACCCGGGCCGGGTCACAGCCGGGGTCGCCGTGGTGGACGGCCAGGTAGCGGTCGACCCCGTCACGGTGGGCGCGGACGATCTGCTGGGACTCGCGGGTGCGCAGCTCGCCGTCCGGGCCGATGCGGACCCGCTCGTGGTGGCCGACCGAGTGCAGGCCGCCGTCCGCCGGGAGTTCCAGCCCGGCCAGCAGCCGTTCCACCGACGCGCCGACGCTCATCAGCGCCCGGTACGGGCGGGCGGCCGGGCGGGGCGGGCCGGCCGCCGGGGCCGGGTCGGCCAGCAGCCGCAGCAGGGAGCCCCGGGGGAGTTCCAGGATCTCCTCCAGGGCCGAGACCGCCCGCAGCGACTCCCGGTGGCGCGGGCGCCGGGCGCCCTGCTGCCAGTAGCTGAGGCTGGTGACCCCGAGTTTGATGCCGCGCGCCGCGAGCCGGTGCTGCACCCGGTGCAGCGGCAGCCCGCGCGCGGCGAGGGCGGCGCGCAGGGCGAGGTGGAAGGGGCCGCCGCGCAGCAGCCGTCCGAGCTCCGCCGTGTCCGTGGTGCCCGCCGTGCCCGCCGTGTTCGCCGTGCCCGTCCTGTCCGTCGTGCCTGGCGTGTCGCCGGTCGGCCGCATGGCGACTCCTCTGTGAACGTTCACACGCGCCGGGGTGGGGGTCCGGGCCGTGGTTCGGGGAGACCAGGTGGAACGAGAGCAACCGTTCACACCGCAGCCCCACCGTTCACACTGCAATGTCACCGCGTATTGAAGCGTGTTGACCTGATCGCGACAACACCCTGATGCTCCTCCACAGCGTCCGGACGCGCTCCTCACCCCCACACACCTGAGTCCCCACCTCGGGAGGAACGCGATGCGCAACAGAAGAAGGCGGCTGTCCCCGGCCGCCTCCCTGATATCCGCCCTGCTGCTCGTACTGCTGCCCCTCGGCCTCGGCGCCGGTACCGCCACCGCCGCCCCGGCCGCCGACACGGGAGCCGCCTCGGCCCTGGCGTACAAGCGGCTCGACATCACCATGCAGGCACAGCAGAAGACCAACTGGTGCTGGGCCGCGAGCGGCAACACCATCGCCACCTGGTTCGGCCGCACCTACAGCCAGAACCAGTTCTGCAACGCCGCCTTCAACCGCCAGCAGGGCACCGAGTGCCCCAACAGCCAGGCCACCCTGGGCAACGTCCAGACGGCGCTGCGCTGGGCCGGCATCAACTCCGGCAGCTACGTCACCGGCTGGCTCCAGTACTCCACCGTGCAGACCGAGATCAACGCCAACCGGCCGGTCGAGACCCGGATCCAGTGGTCCAACGGCGGCGGGCACATGCACGTCCTCTACGGGTACGACACCGCCAGCAGCTGGGTCTACTGGGGCGACCCCTGGCCCTCGAACGACCGCTACAACTGGGCCTCGCACGCCTGGTACGTGGACAACGACACCTTCTCCTGGACCCACTCCCTCTACCGGATCGGGGCGTGACCGCGTGACCGCCAAGACCGCACGCGCCACCGCCGCCGCCCTCGCGGCCGCCGCCCTGGTCGCCGCCCTGAGCGGGCAGGCCGCCGCCGCGCCCGTACCGCAGCCGCAGACCGCCACGGCCGAGAACCGGGCCGCCGCGCACGAGGCCGCCGCAGCGCCCGGCACCCTGGCGACCCTGTCCCGGTTCTTCGCCCGGGAGGGGAAGGTCTCGGTCGCCGACGCCCGGCCCCGGATCGAGGGGGAGGCGGTCCCCGTGAGCTACCTGGCGCCGGAGTTCGTCGCCGGGAAGGCCGGGGCGCCGGTGGCCCGGCTGGAGTTCCTGGCGAGCGAGGCCGTCTCCTCGGACGGGCAGAAGGCGGCCCTGTGGACCGCGAAGACCGGCGCCGGATGGCAGGTCGTGAACATCGCCACCGGCGACGACGAGTTCCGCTACGCGGCGCTCGGAGCCTCGAAACTGCCCGGCGGGACCGTGTTCCGGGAACCGCAGATCGACGCCTGGTACGTCGCCGGCGGCGAGCGGGTGCTGCCGCTGGACGAGGACGCCGTACGGGCCGTGGGCCCGGACGGGGTCTCGCTCGGGTCCTACCGGGCACGGGTCGTGAAGGCGTACGGGGACAAGCTGCCGGGCTCCGCGTACGCACAGCGGGGCCTGGCGGGGGGCTACACCGAGGCGGGCCCGCCGGCCGGCGTCGGTGACGGTGCCGGGGCCGGGGGCGGGCCGGGGGCGGTGCTCGCCGGCGGCGCCGGGGCGCTGGCGCTGGGCGCGGCGGGGGCCGTCGCCCTGCTGCGGCGGCGCCGCACCGCTGGGGGTACCTCCCAGCGGTAGCTGGGGGAGGGCGTGACCCCGGGTCCCCTTCCCGCGGGCCCGGCCCGGCCATGGTGGCCGGGCCGGGCCCTGCGGGGCGGGGCTGATCTCAGCCCCGCCGGTGTTCGAGGCGCGGGGTCGTTGTCGTAGCGCGCCAGTAGGGTGTTGGCATGGCCGACCCTTCCAGCTACCGACCCAAGCCCGGGGAGATTCCCGACTCCCCTGGGGTCTACAAGTTCCGCGACGAGCACCGCCGGGTGATCTACGTCGGGAAGGCCAAGAGCCTGCGCCAGCGGCTGGCCAGCTACTTCCAGGACCTCGCCGGCCTGCACCCCCGGACCGCCACCATGGTGACGACGGCCGCCTCCGTCGAGTGGACCGTCGTCTCCACCGAGGTCGAGGCGCTCCAGCTGGAGTACTCCTGGATCAAGGAGTACGACCCCCGGTTCAACGTGAAGTACCGGGACGACAAGAGCTACCCCTCGCTCGCCGTCACGCTGGGCGAGGAGTACCCCCGCGTACAGGTCATGCGCGGGCCCAAGAAGAAGGGCGTGCGCTACTTCGGGCCGTACGGGCACGCCTGGGCGATCCGCGAGACCGTCGACCTCATGCTGCGGGTGTTCCCCGTGCGCACCTGCTCCGCCGGGGTGTTCAAGCGGTCCGCCCAGATCGGCCGCCCCTGCCTGCTCGGGTACATCGGCAAGTGCTCGGCGCCCTGTGTCGGCCGGATCAGCCCCGAGGACCACCGCGAACTGGCCGAGGACTTCTGCGACTTCATGGCCGGCCGCACCGGCGCCTACCTCTCCCGGCTGGAGAAGGAGATGCACGCCGCGGCCGAGGAGATGGAGTACGAGAAGGCTGCCCGGCTGCGCGACGACATAGGGGCCCTGCGCCGGGCCATGGAGAAGAACGCCGTCGTCCTCGCCGACGCCACCGACGCCGACCTGATCGCCGTCGCCGAGGACGAGCTCGAAGCGGCCGTGCAGATCTTCCACGTGCGCGGCGGCCGGGTCCGCGGACAGCGCGGCTGGGTCACCGACAAGGTCGAGGCCGTCGACACCGCCGGCCTCGTCGAGCACGCCCTCCAGCAGCTGTACGGCGAGGAGAGCGGGGAGAGCGTGCCCAAGGAGGTGCTCGTCCCGGTCGTCCCGGACGACGCGGCCGCGCTCGGCCAGTGGCTGGCGCAGCGGCGCGGGTCGCAGGTCAGCCTGCGCGTCCCGCAGCGCGGGGACAAGAAGTCCCTCATGGAGACCGTCCACCGCAACGCCCAGCAGTCCCTCGCCCTGCACAAGACCAAGCGCGCCAGCGACCTCACCACCCGCTCGCGGGCCCTGGAGGAGATCGCCGAGGCCCTGGAGCTGGACGGCGCGCCCCTGCGCATCGAGTGCTTCGACATCTCCCACCTCCAGGGCGACGACGTCGTCGCCTCCATGGTCGTCTTCGAGGACGGACTCGCCCGCAAGAGCGAGTACCGCAGGTTCCAGGTGAAGGGTCGTGTCGGAGACACGCAGATCTGGCACGGCGAGGGGCAGGACGACGTCCGGTCCATGCACGAGGTCGTCTCGCGGCGCTTCCGGCGCTACCTCCAGGAGAAGCTGAAGACGGGGGAGTGGGCCCCCGAGGACGGCGAGCCCGAGGACGACGGGCGGCCCAAGCGGTTCGCGTACCCGCCGCAGCTCGTCGTCGTCGACGGCGGACAGCCCCAGGTGGCGGCCGCCAAGCGGGCCCTGGACGAGCTCGGGATCGACGACGTCGCCGTGTGCGGCCTCGCCAAGCGGCTGGAGGAGGTCTGGCTGCCCGGCGAGGACGACCCCGTCGTCCTGCCCCGCACCAGCGAGGGCCTCTACCTCCTCCAGCGGGTGCGTGACGAAGCCCACCGCTTCGCCATCCAGTACCAGCGCAGCAAGCGCGGAAAGCGCCTGAAAGCAGGGCCGCTGGACGAGGTGCCCGGCCTCGGCGAGAGCCGCAAGCACGCCCTCGTGAAGCACTTCGGTTCGGTGAAGAAGCTGAGACAGGCGACAATCGACCAGATCTGCGAGGTCCCCGGCATAGGCCGCAAGACGGCCGAGACCGTGGCCGCGGCCCTCGCCCGGGCCGTCCCCGCCGGTCCTGCCGTCAACACGGCGACAGGAGAGATCATTGAGGACGAGGCCCCCGCGCCCGCGGGGACGTCGTCCGAACGGGGGACCGAGCTATGACCGAGCACGAGACCGAGCACGACCGAGACGGAGCACAGGTGAGTACGGGCACGACAGTGGAGCCCGGCGACAACGCCGAGGCGGCCATTCCCGAGCTGGTGATCATCTCCGGCATGTCCGGAGCCGGCCGCAGCACGGCGGCCAAGTGCCTGGAGGACCTCGGCTGGTTCGTCGTCGACAACCTCCCGCCCGCCCTGATCCCCACCATGGTGGAGCTCGGCGCCCGCTCCCAGGGCAACGTGGCGCGGATCGCGGTCGTCGTCGACGTCCGGGGCCGCCAGTTCTTCGACGCCCTGCGCGAGTCCCTCGCCGACCTGGAGGCCCGCGGGGTCACCCGGCGCATCGTCTTCCTGGAGTCCTCCGACGACGCGCTGGTGCGCCGCTTCGAGTCGGTCCGCCGCCCGCACCCCCTCCAGGGTGACGGCCGCATCGTCGACGGCATCGCCGCCGAGCGCGACCTGCTGCGCGAGCTGCGCGGCGACGCCGACCTGGTGATCGACACCTCCAGCCTGAACGTGCACGAGCTGCGCGCCAAGATGGACGCCCAGTTCGCGGGCGACGAGGAGCCCGAGCTGCGGGCCACCGTGATGTCCTTCGGCTTCAAGTACGGCCTGCCCGTCGACGCCGACCTCGTGGTCGACTGCCGCTTCATCCCCAACCCGCACTGGGTCCCGGAGCTGCGCCCCTTCACCGGGCTCAACGAGGAGGTGTCGGGCTACGTCTTCAGCCAGCCCGGCGCCAAGGAGTTCCTCGACCGCTACACCGAGCTGCTCCAGCTCATCGCCGCCGGCTACCGCCGCGAGGGCAAGCGGTACGTGACCATCGCGGTCGGCTGTACCGGCGGCAAGCACCGCAGCGTCGCCATGTCCGAGAAGCTCGCCGCCCGCCTCGCCTCCGAGGGAGTCGAGACCGTCGTCGTCCACCGGGACATGGGGCGCGAGTGACCGGACGCACCCTGCGGCTGCGCCGCCTGCGCCGTCTGAACCCCGCCCGGGGCGAGGACGGCGCGGGCCGCGCCGGCCGCCGCGGGGCGGCCAAGGTGGTCGCGCCCAAGGTCGTCGCCCTCGGCGGCGGCATGGGCCTGTCGGCCTCCCTCGCCGCCCTGCGCCGGATCACCGGGGAGCTCACCGCGGTGGTCACCGTCGCCGACGACGGCGGCTCCAGCGGACGGCTCCGCGAGGAGCTGAGCGTGCTGCCGCCCGGCGACCTGCGCAAGGCGCTGGCCGCGCTGTGCGGGGACGACGACTGGGGCCAGACCTGGGCCCGGGTCATCCAGCACCGCTTCCAGTCCCAGGGCGACCTGCACGGGCACGCCGTCGGCAACCTGCTGATCGTCGCCCTGTGGGAACAGCTCGGCGACCCCGTCCAGGCCCTCGACCTCGTCGGGAGGCTGCTCGGGGCGCAGGGCCGGGTGCTGCCCATGTCCGCGGTGCCCCTGGAGCTCCAGGCGCTGGTCAGGGGGCACGATCCGGCGCGCCCGGACGAGGTGGACACCGTCCGGGGACAGGCCACCGTGGCCCTGACCCCGGGCGAGGTGCTCTCCGTCCAGGTCGTGCCGGGCGACCCGCCGGCCGTGCCGGAGGCCGTCGCCGCCGTGCTCGACGCCGACTGGGTGGTGCTCGGTCCGGGATCGTGGTTCTCCTCCGTCATCCCGCACCTGCTGGTGCCGGAGCTGCTGGACGCCCTCGCGGCGACGAAGGCCCGCAAGGTCCTCTCGCTGAACCTCGCCCCGCAGCCGGGCGAAACAGAGGGCTTCTCTCCGCAGCGTCATTTGGAGGTTTTGGCCCGACACGCCCCTAAACTCGCCCTGGACGTGGTGCTGGCCGACGAGGCCGCCGTGCCCGACCGCGAGTCCCTCGCCGATGCCGCGAAGCGGTTCGGTGCCGCGGTCGAGCTGGCGCCGGTGGCCAGGCAGGACGGCTCTCCGAAGCACGACCCGGAGCTGCTGGCCGCCGCGTACGACCGTATTTTTCGGATGCATGGAAGGATCGGCCCATGGCGATGACGCCCGCGGTGAAGGATGAGATCTCCCGCCTCCCCGTCACCCGGACCTGCTGCAGGAAGGCGGAGGTCTCGGCGATCCTTCGGTTCGCGGGCGGCCTCCACCTGGTGAGCGGCCGGATCGTCATCGAGGCGGAGCTGGACACCGGGATCGCGGCCAGACGGCTGCGCAAGGACATCCTGGAGATCTTCGGTCACTCCTCCGACCTGGTGGTCATGGCCCCCGGCGGCCTGCGCCGGGGCAGCCGCTTCGTCGTCCGCGTCGTCGCCGGCGGGGACCAGCTGGCACGCCAGACGGGCCTCGTCGACGGTCGCGGACGCCCCATCCGCGGGCTCCCCCCGCAGGTGGTCTCCGGGGCGACCTGCGACGCCGAGGCGGCCTGGCGCGGTGCCTTCCTGGCCCACGGCTCCCTCACCGAGCCCGGCCGGTCCTCCTCCCTGGAGGTCACCTGCCCCGGCCCCGAGGCAGCCCTGGCCCTGGTGGGCGCCGCCCGGCGGCTCTCCATCGCCGCCAAGGCGCGCGAGGTGCGCGGCGTGGACCGGGTCGTCGTCCGCGACGGCGACGCGATCGGCGCCCTGCTGACCCGCCTCGGCGCCCACGAGTCGGTGCTGGCCTGGGAGGAGCGGCGGATGCGGCGCGAGGTGCGCGCCACCGCCAACCGCCTCGCCAACTTCGACGACGCCAACCTGCGCCGCTCGGCGCGGGCCGCGGTCGCCGCCGGGGCCCGGGTCCAGCGCGCGCTGGAGATCCTCGGCGAGGAGGTCCCCGAGCACCTCGCGGCCGCCGGCCGGCTGCGCATGGAGCACAAGCAGGCCTCCCTGGAGGAGCTGGGCGCGCTCGCCGACCCGCCGCTGACCAAGGACGCCGTCGCGGGCCGGATCCGCCGCCTGCTGGCGATGGCCGACAAGCGCGCCCAGGACCTCGGCATCCCCGGTACCGAGTCCAACCTGGACCTCAGCGAGGAACTGGCCGACAACATGGCCGGCTGACCCGGCCGCGCGTACGCCCCTGCGCAGGGTGTCCGGGCCCGCACGGGTGAACCGTGCGGGCCCGGTCCCGTTTGTCCCATTGACATGAGCATCGTCCGATCGTGAGCCTGGCCCCCGAACGCTTTCGTGGCTCACGACGCCCAGGGGGGCACATGAGGCAACGCGCGAGAACGATCCTCGCGGCAAGCGCACTCGTCATCGGAACCACACTGGCCGCACTGCCCGCCGCGGCCCAGGCACGGCCCGTGCCGGGCACCGCCCCGGGAGCGGACGAGGTACGGGTCTACGACGCGGACATCACCCGCGAGCAGGTCCCGCTCGTCCTCGCCGCCGGCCAGGACGCCCACGAACTCGCCGAGCGGGCACCCGAGACCGGGACCGCGAAGGTCGAGCTGTTCCTCACCGGGGAGCAGGCCGCAGGGCTCGCCGCCCAGGGGGTCAAGCTCGCCGAGCGCAAGGTGTCCGCCCAGGGACTGGCCCGCGGCCAGGCCGCCGGGGACGGGGTCTTCCGCCCCTACAGCGGCAAGGGCGGCCTCCAGGAGGAGATCCTGCGGACCGCGCGGCAGAACCCCGGCCTCACCAAGGTCGTCTCCATCGGCAAGACCGTCCGGGGCAAGGACATCCTCGCCCTCAAGGTCACCAAGGACGCGGGCAAGACCCGGGACGGCGACAAGCCGTCCGTGCTGTACATGTCCAACCAGCACGCCCGCGAGTGGATCACCCCCGAGATGACCCGGCGGCTGATGCACCACACCCTCGACAACTACGGCAAGGACGCCCGGATCACCAAGCTGGTGGACTCCACCGAACTGTGGTTCCTGCTCTCCGCCAACCCCGACGGATACGACTACACCTTCACCTCGGACGGCGCCCGGCTCTGGCGCAAGAACCTCCACGACAACAACGGGGACGGCAGGATCACCGCCGTGGACGGGGTCGACCTCAACCGCAACTTCGCCTACAAGTGGGGCTACGACGACGAGGGTTCCTCGCCGACCCCCTCCAGCGAGACCTACCGCGGCCCCACGGCGCAGTCCGAGCCCGAGACCGTCGCCCTCGACTCCTTCGAGAAGCGGATCGGCTTCCGGTACGCCATCAACTACCACTCCGCCTCCGAACTGCTGCTGTACGGAGTCGGCTGGCAGGTCGCCACCCCCACCCCGGACGACGTTGCCTACAAGGCGCTCGCGGGCACCCCGGAGCACCCGGCCGTCCCCGGCTACTACCCGCAGCTCTCCTCCGAGCTGTACACGACCAACGGCGAGGCCGACGGCCACGCGGCCAACGCCAACGGCGTCATGATGTTCACGCCGGAGATGACCACCTGCCAGACGGCCTCGGCGATCGACCCGAACGACCGCTGGAAGCCCGAGGACTGCGCCTCCGGGTTCAACTTCCCCGACGACGAGAAGCTGATCCAGCAGGAGTTCGCCAAGAACGTCCCCTTCGCGCTGTCCGTCGGCGAGAGCGCCGCCCACCCGGACCGGCCCTCCTCCTCCGTCGGGACGAGCGCCGCCGACTTCACCCTCGACCCCTTCACCACCTCCTACGTGGCGCGCGGCGAGGACCAGACGGTCTCCGTCACCGCCCGCAAGGGGCTGAAGGACAAGCTGCTCAACTTCCGCGTCAACGGCGGCCGTACGCACGACGACGAGCTCAGGGCGTGGAAGGGCGGCGACGTCTACGGCGGCGAGGACAACAACTGGTTCGACGAGTACCGGGCCAAGGTGGACGGGACCGGGCCGGGTGACCGGGTCGAGGTCTGGTTCACCGGCCGCGACGGCGGCAGGCAGGTCTCCAGCGAGCACTTCACGTACACCGTGGCCGAGCGCCCGCGCGCGGACGTCCTGGTGATCGCGGAGGAGGGCGCGAAGGCGCAGCACGCCCAGAGCTACGTCGACGCGCTGCGGGCCAACGGGAAGTCCGCCGCCGTCTGGGACGTGGCCGTCCAGGGCGTCCCGCACCACCTCGGCGTGCTCTCCCACTTCCGCACCGCCGTCCACTACACCGGCGCCGGCGCCCCCGGCGGCCCCACCCAGCTCGCGGTCCGCGACTTCCTCAACGAGGGCGGCCGGCTGATCGAGGCCGGTGAACTGGCGGGCGGCCGGGCCAAGGTCGGCCGGGCCCTGACGGACGACTTCAGCCAGTACTACCTCGGCGCCTACGCCCGGACCACGGCCAAGGCCCCAGCCGGCTTCACCGGCGCGGGCACCCTCGCCGGGGCCAAGGGCGCACTCGGCGACGCCGCCGGCAACCCGCTGAACTCCCCGGGAGCCTTCAGCATCACCTCCGACACCCTGCCGCCGGCGCGGTTCCCGCAGTTCAAGAGCGCCCAGGCGGGCCAGTACGCCGGCATCGTGAACCCGTACGCCCCCTACGCCGGCACCGGCATGGCCTCGGCCACCCACGAGGACGACGACTGGAAGCGCCTCACGCGCACCATCGACCTCACCAAGGTGACGGCCGCCGACCAGCCGAAGCTGAAGACGGCCCTCAACTGGGACACCGAGGAGGGCTACGACCACGCCGTCCTGGAGGCCCGTACGGCGGGCGCGGAGGACTGGACCACACTCCCGGAAGCGAACGGCTTGAGCACCGCCACCGTCCCGGCGGAGTGCGGGGCCGGGTTCTTCGTCAACGGCCACCCGTTCCTGCGCCACTACCTGACCGTCGGCGCCGGCGGCTGCTCACCCAGCGGTACCAGCGGGGCCTGGAACAGCTTCACCGGCTCCTCCGGCGGCTGGAAGCAGGTCTCCTTCGACCTGAGCGCCTACGCCGGGAAGACCGTCGAGGTCTCCCTGTCGTACATCACCGACCCCGGTTCGGGCGGCCGCGGCGTCTTCGCGGACGAGGCCCGGGTCTCCGTGGGCGGCTCCGACCAGGCCGTCGAGGGCTTCGAGACCTCCCTCGGGGCCTGGACCGCCCAGGGCGCCCCCGCCGGAAGTCCCGATGTTCCGGGAGATTGGTCCAGGACCGGAGAGCTGTTCAAGTCCTTCGCGGCCGTCACTACGCGTGACACGGTCCTGTTCGGCTTCGGGCTGGAGCACCTGCCGGCCGCGGCCGACCGCGCCCTACTGATCGGTAAGGCGCTCCGCACACTGAACGGCTGATCAGCGACCATCCCGTCACTCACGTTGAGTGACCGGGACCAAAGTCCCCGGGGTCCCTTGCCACAGCAGTGGTACGTGTCCCCGGGGCGTGTCCGGCTCCGGCCGATTCCACTCCGAAGCTCACGGAGAGGTAGGGTCGTAAGCGGTCGGGGACATCCCATACAGCTCGCCGGCGGGACAGGCCGGCGCACCAACGAGGAGATCGGTTCGTGACGATCCGCGTAGGCATCAATGGTTTTGGCCGCATTGGCCGCAACTACTTCCGGGCGCTTCTCGAGCAGGGGGCCGACATCGAGGTCGTCGGTGTCAACGACCTGACGGACAACGCCACCCTGGTGCACCTGCTCAAGTACGACAGCATCCTGGGCCGTCTGAAGGCCGACGTCTCCCACACCGATGACACCATCACGGTGGGCGACATGACCTTCAAGACGTTCGCCGAGCGCGACCCCGCGAACCTCCCCTGGGGCGAGCTGGGCGCCGACATCGTCATCGAGTCGACCGGCATCTTCACGAAGAAGGCCGACGCCGCCAAGCACCTCGCGGCCGGCGCGAAGAAGGTCCTCATCTCGGCCCCGGCCAAGGACGAGGACATCACCATCGTGATGGGCGTCAACCAGGACAAGTACGACGCGGCCAACCACCACGTCATCTCCAACGCCTCCTGCACCACCAACTGCGTGGCGCCGATGGCCAAGGTCCTCGACGAGAACTTCGGCATCGTCAAGGGCATGATGACGACGGTCCACGCCTACACGAACGACCAGCGCATCCTGGACTTCCCGCACTCGGACCTGCGCCGCGCCCGCGCCGCCGCCGAAAACATCATCCCGACCTCCACCGGTGCCGCCAAGGCCACCGCGCTGGTCCTGCCGCAGCTCAAGGGCAAGCTCGACGGCATCGCCATGCGCGTCCCGGTCCCGACCGGCTCGGTCACCGACCTCGTCCTGGAGCTCTCCCGCGAGACCACCAAGGAAGAGATCAACGCCGCCTTCCAGAAGGCCGCCGAAGGTCAGCTCAAGGGCATCCTCGACTACACCGAGGACGCGATCGTCTCCTCCGACATCGTGAACTGGCCGGCTTCGTGCACCTTCGACTCCTCGCTGACCATGGTGCAGGACGGTACGCAGGTCAAGGTCGTCGGCTGGTACGACAACGAGTGGGGCTACTCCAACCGCCTCGTCGACCTCACCGTCTTCGTCGGCGGTCAGCTCTAAGAACGTAGGGCAAGGCAACACCATGTGAGCACAGGGTCCGCTCGGCGCGATGAGGCGCCGTACGGGCCCTGTCGCTTGCCCCGTCCCATCCGCCCTGCACCTGTAACAGCCCTGTATGGGGACAAGGAGTAGAAACACATGAAGACGATCGACGAACTTCTCGCGGACGGCGTCGCCGGCAAGCGGGTCTTCGTACGCGCCGATCTCAACGTGCCGCTCAAGGAAGGCGTGATCACCGACGACGGCCGTATCCGCGCCGTCCAGCCCACCATCGCCAAGCTCGCCGAGGCCGGCGCCCGCGTGGTCGTCGCCTCGCACCTCGGCCGCCCCAAGGGCACCGGCACCGAGCCCGACTTCTCCCTCGCCCCGGCCGCCAAGCGGCTCGGCGAGCTGCTCGGCACGGAGGTCGCCTTCGCCACCGACACCGTCGGCTCCTCCGCCAAGGAGACCGTCGCGGCCCTCGCCGACGGCCGGGTCGCCGTCATCGAGAACCTGCGCTTCAACGCCGGCGAGACCTCCAAGGACGAGGCCGAGCGCGTGGCCTTCGCCCGCGAACTCGCCGAGCTGGCCGACCTCTACGTCGGCGACGGCTTCGGCGCCGTCCACCGCAAGCACGCCTCGGTCTTCGACCTGCCCAAGCTGCTCCCGCACGCGGCCGGCTACCTCATCGCCACCGAGGTCGGCGTCCTGAAGAAGCTGACCGCCGAGGTCAAGCGCCCCTACGTGGTCGTCCTCGGCGGCGCCAAGGTCTCCGACAAGCTCGCCGTCATCGACGAGCTGCTCGGCAAGGCCGACCGCATCCTCATCGGCGGCGGCATGGCCTACACCTTCCTCAAGGCCAAGGGCTACGAGGTCGGCATCTCCCTCCTCCAGCAGGACCAGATCCCGACCGTCACCGAGTACATGGAGCGCGCCGAGAAGAACGGCGTCGAGCTCGTCCTCCCCGTCGACATCCTCGCCTCCGCGGACTTCCCCGACATCAAGGGCGGGACCCCGGCCGTCTTCGAGACCGTCGACGCCGACAAGATCCCCGCGGACAAGGAGGGCCTGGACATCGGCCCCAAGACCCGCGAGCTCTACGCCTCGAAGATCGCCGACGCCGAGACCGTCTTCTGGAACGGCCCCGTCGGCGTCTTCGAGCACCCCGATTACGCGAACGGCACCCGCGCGATCGCCCAGGCCCTCGTCGACAGCGAGGCCTTCACCGTGGTCGGCGGCGGCGACAGCGCCGCGGCCGTCCGGATCCTGGGCTTCGACGAGAACGCCTTCGGTCACATTTCCACCGGTGGTGGCGCCAGCCTCGAATACCTCGAGGGCAAGACGCTCCCCGGCCTCGCCGCCCTGGAGGGCTGAACCACCATGACGTCTGTCGAAAACGGCCGCACCCCGCTCATGGCGGGCAACTGGAAGATGAACCTCAACCACCTCGAGGCCATCGCCCACGTCCAGAAGCTCGCCTTCGCGCTCGCCGACAAGGACTACGACGAGGTCGACGTCGCCGTACTCCCGCCCTTCACCGACCTGCGCTCGGTCCAGACCCTGGTCGACGGCGACAAGCTGAAGATCAAGTACGGCGCCCAGGACATCTCGGCCCAGGACTCCGGCGCCTACACCGGCGAGATCTCCGGCCCGATGCTCTCGAAGCTGAAGTGCACGTTCGTGGCCGTCGGCCACAGCGAGCGCCGCCAGTACCACGGCGAGACCGACGAGATCTGCAACGCCAAGGTCAAGGCCGCCTACCGCAACGGGATCACCCCGATCCTCTGCGTCGGCGAGGGCCTCGACGTCCGCAAGGCGGGCAACCAGGTCGCGCACACCCTCGCCCAGGTCGACGGCGGCCTCAAGGACGTCCCGGCCGAGCAGGTCGAGTCCATCGTGATCGCCTACGAGCCCGTCTGGGCGATCGGCACCGGCGAGGTCGCCACCCCCGAGGACGCCCAGGAGGTCTGCGGGGCCATCCGCGGCCGGCTCGCCGAGCTGTACTCCCAGGAGCTGGCCGACAAGGTCCGCATCCAGTACGGCGGCTCCGTGAAGTCCGGCAACATCGCCGCGATCATGGCCCAGCCCGACGTCGACGGCGCCCTGATCGGCGGCGCGGCGCTGGACGTGGACGAGTTCGTCAAGATCGTCCGCTTCCGCGACCAGTGAGTATGCGGTAGGGCCGATCCGTCGTACTCTTGCGGGGGCCGGGGGCTGCCGGCGCAGCCGTCGGCCCCCGCTTCCTCCCCGCAGCAGACGTAAGCCCAGAAAGTAGGAATCAGCCGTGGTTATGGGGTTCTCGATCGCCCTGATCGTCTTCAGCGCTCTGCTGATGCTGCTCGTGCTGATGCACAAGGGCAAGGGCGGCGGCCTTTCCGACATGTTCGGTGGCGGCATGCAGTCCTCCGTCGGCGGCTCCTCCGTGGCGGAGCGCAACCTGGACCGCATCACGGTCGTCGTCGGCCTCCTGTGGTTCGCCTGCATCGTGGCGCTCGGCCTGCTGATGAAGTCGAGCGGCAGCTGACGGTTCCGGCCATTTCGCCCGGCCCGCTCGGTCTTTACGTAAACTGAGGCGCCCACAGCGGGTATACCCTCACGCTGGGCGGCACCATCACGCAGGGAGTTACGACCGTGGCAAGTGGCAACGCGATTCGTGGAAGTCGGGTCGGAGCCGGGCCGATGGGCGAGGCCGAGCGCGGTGAATCCGCGCCCCGCCTGCGCATCTCCTTCTGGTGCTCGAACGGGCACGAGACGCAGCCCAGCTTCGCCAGCGACGCGCAGGTCCCCGACACCTGGGACTGCCCGCGCTGTGGCTTCCCGGCGGGCCAGGACCGGGACAACCCGCCCGCACCGCCGCGCACCGAGCCGTACAAGACGCACCTCGCGTACGTACGGGAGCGCCGCACCGACGCCGACGGCGAGGCGATCCTCGCCGAGGCCCTCGCCAAGCTCCGCGGCGAGATCTGACACGGCTTCGGCCGGGGCCACGCTCAAGAGTGACTGGGGGCCCGGCCCGTGGGAGTACGAATCCCGCGGGCCGGGCCCCTTTGTGTGCGTTGTCCCCCTTCGGATCCCTTAGGTTGGAGGTGGCGGGGCACAACAGGACGGAAGAAGTGGGTTGATGTCCGAGATGAACGCGGAAAGCCGCACGAGGCTCAATCGGCTGCCCGAGTGGAACGCACTCGGCAAGCACCGGGAAGCGCTGGGGCAGACGCATCTGCGGGAGCTGTTCGAGACGGACCCGGGCCGGGGCACCGGGTACACCCTGCGGGTCGGCGACCTGCACATCGACTACTCGAAGCACCTCGTCACCGACGAGACCCTCACGCTGCTGCGCGAACTGGCCGCGGCGACGGGCGTGGCGGAGCTGCGGGACGCCATGTTCCGCGGCGAGAAGATCAACGTGACGGAGGACCGCGCGGTCCTGCACACCGCGCTGCGCGCCCCCGCCGACGCGGTCGTCGAGGTGGACGGCGAGAACGTCGTCCCCGCCGTCCACGAGGTCCTCGACAAGATGGCGGCCTTCTCCGGCCGGGTCCGGTCGGGGGAGTGGACCGGCTTCACCGGCAAGCGCATCAAGAACGTCGTCAACATCGGCATCGGCGGCTCCGACCTCGGCCCGGCGATGGCCTACGAGGCCCTGCGCGCCTTCACCGACCGCTCGCTGACGGTGAGGTTCGTGTCCAACGTGGACGGCGCCGACCTGCACGAGGCCGTACGGGACCTGGACCCGGCCGAGACGCTGTTCATCATCGCCTCCAAGACCTTCACCACCATCGAGACCATCACCAACGCCACCTCGGCGCGCCAGTGGCTGCTGGCCGGGCTGGGCGGCGACGAGGCCGCCGTGGCACGGCACTTCGTGGCCCTGTCCACCAACGCCGAGAAGGTCACCGAGTTCGGCATCGACCCGGCCAACATGTTCGGCTTCTGGGACTGGGTCGGCGGCCGCTACTCCTTCGACTCGGCCATCGGGCTCTCCCTGATGATCGCGATCGGCGCGAACGCCTTCCGCGAGCTGCTCGGCGGCTTCCACACCGTGGACGAGCACTTCCGCACCGCGGCGCCGGAGGACAACGCCCCGCTGCTGCTGGGCCTGTTGGGCATCTGGTACGGCGCCTTCTTCGACGCGCAGTCGCACGCGGTGCTCCCGTACAGCCACTACCTCTCGCGTTTCACCGCCTACTTGCAGCAGCTGGACATGGAGTCCAACGGCAAGTCCGTGGACCGCGACGGCAATCCGGTGGAGTGGCAGACCGGTCCGGTGGTGTGGGGCACGCCCGGCACCAACGGGCAGCACGCGTACTACCAGTTGATCCACCAGGGCACCAAGGTGATCCCGGCGGACTTCATCGGCTTCGCCCGCCCGGTGGCCGAGCTGGAGCCGGCGCTGGCGGCCCAGCACGACCTGCTGATGGCGAACTTCTTCGCCCAGACCCAGGCCCTGGCCTTCGGCAAGACGGCCGAGGAGGTGCGCGCGGAAGGCGTCGCCGAGGCGCTCGTCCCGCACAAGACCTTCCAGGGCAACCACCCCACGACGACGATCCTCGCGGGCGAACTGACCCCGTCGGTGCTGGGCCAGCTCATCGCCCTCTACGAGCACAAGGTGTTCGTCCAGGGCGCGGTGTGGAACATCGACTCCTTCGACCAGTGGGGCGTCGAGCTCGGCAAGGTCCTCGCGAAGCGGCTGGAGCCGGCCCTGACCGAGGGCGCGCAGGTGGACGACCTGGACCCGTCGACGCGGGCGCTGGTGGCCGCGTACCGGGAGCTGCGCGGGCGGCGGTAGGAACGGGCGAAGCGCCCCGTACCGGCGGGTGACCGGTACGGGGCGCTTCTCGCGTCCGGGCTCAGGAAGAGGCCGGCGGGTACAGCCCCGAGGGGAGCTTGGCCGCGGCTGCGCGGTCCAGCAGCCAGAGGGTGCGGCTGCGGCCGTAGGCCTCGGCCGCCGGGGCCTGCACCCCGCCCGCCCCGCCGAGGGCGATGGCCACCGCGCCGGCCTTGTCCTCGCCGGCCGCCAGCAGCCACACCTCGCGGGCCGCGCGGATCGCCGGGAGGGTGAGGGAGACGCGGGTCGGCGGGGGCTTGGGAGCGCCGTGGACGCCGACCACGGTGCGCTCGGTCTCGCGGGCCGCCGGGTGCTCGGGGAACAGGGAGGCCACGTGGGTGTCCGGGCCGACGCCCAGCATCAGCACGTCGAACCGCGGGACCGGGCCGTGGTCCTCGGGCGTCGCCGCCCGTGCCAGCTCGGCGGCGTACGCGGCCGCGGCGGCGTCCACGTCGGCGCCGTGCGGGCCGTCGGAGGCGGGCATCGCGTGCACGCGCGCGGGGTCCACCGGGACGGCGTCCAGGAGGGCCTCACGGGCCTGTACGTGGTTGCGCTCGGGGTCGTCGGCGGGGACGTAGCGCTCGTCGCCCCACCACAGGTCGATACGGGACCAGTCGATCGCGTCCCGCGCCGGGGCCGCGGCGAGCGCCGCGAGGAGGCCGTTGCCGTTGCGGCCGCCGGTCAGGACGACGGAGGCGCTGCCGCGGGCGGCCTGCGCGTCCACGATCTTCGTGATGAGCCGGGCGGCCGCCGCCTGGGCCATCAGCTCCTTGTCCCGGTGGACGACCACCTGGGGAGTCGTCATACCCATGTGCTGCCGCCTTCTTGGTAGTTCTGGTGGTGGTTTCCCGGGGCTCCGCCCCGGACCCCGGACGTGCGCTCCGCGCCCGTGCGCTCAATCGCCGCGCGGGGTCCGGGGCGGAGCCCCGGGGAACGGGCGAAGGGCGGGGCGGGGAGATGGATCCCCCGCCCCGCCCCCGGCGGGCCGGCTACTTCGCCGACGCCCGCTTCGACGCGCGCGCCGGCTTGGCGGCCGGCTTGGCCTCCGTGGCCGGAGCCTCCGCGTCAGCGGCCTCGGTGGCCGGTGCCGCCTCGGCCGGAGCCGCCGGAGCCTCGGCCGACAGGCGGGAGACGCCGAACTTCAGGGACGCCTCGTACGTGTTGTCCGGGTCCAGCCGGCGGAGCTCCTCCGCCAGCAGCTCGGCCGTGTCACGCCGCTTCAGCGCCACCGCACGGTCGGGCTGCCCCGGCATGGACAGCGTGGCCAGCGAGCCGTCCGCGCGGTCCAGGACGATCGCGCCGTCCTTGGTCTCCATGCGCACGGCGGTCAGCCCCGGCCCCCCTGACAGGGTCCGGTTGACCGGAGCCCCGAGGCGGTCCGCCAGCCACATGGCCAGCAGCTCGCAGCTGGGGTTCTCGTCCTCGCCCTCGACGGTCGCCGAGACGACCGGCGACAGCGTCACCTGGTCCAGCGCGGCGGCCAGCATCGAGCGCCACGGGGTGATCCGGGTCCAGGACAGGTCCGTGTCGCCCGGGGCGTACGCCTCCGCCCGTGCGCCGAGCGCGTCGATCGGGTGCTCGGAGGAGTACGTGTCCGTGATCCGGCGCTGCCCCAGCGCGCCCAGCGGGTCGCCCGCCAGGTCCGCCGGAGCGCCCTCCGGCCACCAGACCACCACGGGGGCGTCGGGCAGCAGCAGGGGCAGCACGACCGACTGGGCGTGGTCGACCAGTTCGCCGTGCAGACGCAGTACGACGGTTTCGCCGGTACCGGAGTCCGCACCGACACGGATCTCCGCGTCGAGCCGGGCTTCGCGGCGGCTGCGCGGGGAGCGGCTGACCCGCTTGACCACGACGACGATCCGCGAAGGGTGTTCGTGGGACGCGTCGTTCGCCGACTTGAGCGCGTCGTACGCGTTCTCTTCATCGGTCACGATCACCAGCGTGAGGACCATGCCGATGGCCGGCGTGCCGATGTCCCGGCGCGCCTGCACCAACGCGGCGTTGATCTTGCTGGAGGTGGTCTCCGTGAGGTCGATCTTCATGGCCGGCGCCAGCTCCGTCCGTCTCGTGCGAGCATCTCGTCCGCCTCGACCGGCCCCCACGTGCCCGCCGGGTACTGCGCGGGCTTGCCGTGCTTGTCCCAGTACTCCTCGATCGGGTCGAGGATGTTCCAGGACAGCTCGACTTCCTGGTGACGCGGGAAGAGGTTCGCGTCGCCGAGGAGGACGTCGAGGATGAGCCGCTCGTAGGCCTCGGGGCTGGACTCCGTGAAGGACTCGCCGTAGGCGAAGTCCATCGTGACGTCCCGGACCTCCATGGAGGTGCCGGGCACCTTGGAGCCGAAGCGGACCGTCACGCCCTCGTCCGGCTGGACCCGGATGACCAGGGCGTTCTGCCCCAGCTCCTCGGTCGCGCCCGATTCGAACGGCAGGTACGGCGCCCGCTTGAAGACCACCGCGATCTCGGTCACCCGGCGGCCCAGGCGCTTGCCCGTGCGCAGGTAGAACGGGACGCCCGCCCAGCGGCGGTTGTTGATCTCCAGGCGGATGGCCGCGTAGGTGTCGGTCTTGGAGTTCGGGTTGATCCCGTCCTCCTCCAGGTACCCCTTGACCTTCTCGCCGCCCTGCCAGGCCGCCGAGTACTGGCCGCGCACGGTGTGCTTGCCGAGGTCCTCGGGGATCTGGACGGCGCTGAGCACCTTCAGCTTCTCCGCCACCAGGGCCTTGGGGTGGAAGGAGCCGGGCTCCTCCATCGCCGTCAGCGCCAGCAGCTGGAGCAGGTGGTTCTGGATGACGTCACGGGCGGCGCCGATGCCGTCGTAGTACCCGGCCCGGCCGCCGATGCCGATGTCCTCCGCCATGGTGATCTGCACGTGGTCGACGTACGACCGGTTCCAGATCGGCTCGAACATGGTGTTGGCGAAGCGGAGCGCCAGGATGTTCTGGACGGTCTCCTTGCCGAGGTAGTGGTCGATCCGGAAGACCTCGTCACGGGGGAAGACCTCGTGGACGACCTGGTTGAGCTCTTCCGCGCTCTTGAGGTCGTGGCCGAAGGGCTTCTCGATGACGGCGCGCCGCCAGGAACCCTCCTTCTGGGCCAGACCGTGGTTCTTGAGCTGCTGGACCACCTTGGGGAAGAACTTCGGGGGCACCGAGAGGTAGAAGGCGAAGTTGCCCCCCGTGCCCTGGGCCTTGTCGAGTTCGTCGATGGTCTGCTTGAGGGTCTCGAAGGCCGCGTCGTCGTCGAACTCGCCCTGGACGAACCGGCAGCCCTGCACGAGCTGCTGCCAGACCTCCTCACGGAAGGGGGTGCGCGAGTGCTCCTTGACGGCCTCGTACACCTCCTGGGCGAAGTCCTCGTCCTGCCACTCGCGGCGGGCGAAACCGATCAGCGAGAAGCCCGGGGGCAGCAGGCCGCGGTTGGCGAGGTCGTAGACGGCGGGCATGAGCTTCTTGCGCGACAGGTCACCCGTAACGCCGAAAATCACCAGGCCGGACGGTCCCGCGATGCGCGGGAGCCGCCGGTCCTGTGCGTCACGAAGCGGGTTCGCTCCGTTTACCGACAAGTTACTCAGTCCTCCGCGGGGGTAAGGCGCTTCAGTTCCGCCTCGGTCGACTTCAGAAGGTCGTTCCAGGACGCCTCGAACTTCTCGACGCCTTCGTCCTCGAGCAGCTGCACCACATCGTCGTACGAGATGCCCAGCTTCGCGACCGCGTCGAGCTCGGCGCGCGACTGGTCGTACGTGCCGCGGATGGTGTCGCCGGTGACCTCGCCGTGGTCGGCGGTGGCCTCCAGGGTCGCCTCGGGCATGGTGTTGACGGTGCCGGGGGCGACCAGGTCCACCACGTACAGGGTGTCCTTGTACGCCGGGTCCTTGACGCCCGTGGAGGCCCACAGCGGGCGCTGCTTGTTGGCGTGCGCCCGGTCCAGGGCCGCCCAGCGCTCGGAGGAGAAGACCTCCTCGTAGGCCTCGTAGGCCAGACGGGCGTTGGCGAGGGCCGCCTTGCCCTTCAGGGCCTTGGCCTCGTCGGTGCCGACGGCGTCCAGGCGCTTGTCGATCTCGCTGTCCACGCGGGACACGAAGAAGGAGGCGACCGAGTGGATCAGGGAGAGGTCCAGGCCGGCGGCCTTCGCCTTCTCCAGGCCCGCCAGGTAGGCGTCCATGACCTCGCGGTAGCGCTCCAGCGAGAAGATCAGCGTGACGTTGACGCTGATGCCCCGGCCGATGACCTCGGTGATCGCCGGCAGGCCGGCCTTGGTCGCCGGGATCTTGATGAGCGTGTTCGGGCGGTCCACCAGCCAGGCGAGCTGCTTGGCCTCGGCGACGGTCGCCGTGGTGTCGTGCGCCAGACGCGGGTCGACCTCGATCGACACGCGGCCGTCCTGGCCCTCGGTGGAGTCGTAGAGGGGGCGCAGGATGTCGGCGGCGTCGCGGACGTCCGCCGTGGTGATCATGCGGATGGCCTCGTCGACGGTGACCTTGCGGGCGGCGAGGTCGGCGAGCTGCTGCTCGTAGCCGTCACCGCTGCTGATGGCCTTCTGGAAGATCGACGGGTTGGTGGTGACACCGACCACGTGCTGCTGGTCGATCAGCTCGGCGAGGTTGCCGGACGTGATGCGCTTGCGGGACAGGTCGTCCAGCCAGATCGCCACGCCCTCGTCGGAGAGGCGCTTGAGTGCGTCTGTCATCGGAATTGCATCTCCTACTGGTTCTTGTACCGGGTCAGCGCGCAGCTGCGGCGAGGGAGTCCTTGGCGGCTGCGGTCACGGCTTCGGCGGTGAGGCCGAACTCGCGGAACAGCACGGCGCCGTCGGCCGAGGCACCGAAGTGCTCCAGCGAGACGATCCGGCCCGCGTCCCCGACGTAACGGTGCCAGGTCAGGCCGATGCCGGCCTCGACCGCGACTCGCGCCTTGACGGAAGGCGGCAGCACGCTGTCCTTGTACTCCTGGGACTGCTCCTCGAACCACTCGACGGAGGGCATCGAGACGACCCGGGCGGGCACGCCCTCGGCCTGCAGCGCCTCGCGCGCCGCGACGGCGAGCTGGACCTCGGAGCCGGTGCCGATCAGGACGACCTGGGCGTTGCCGCCCTCGGCCTCGAACAGCACGTAGCCGCCCTTGGCCGCGTCCTCGTTGCGCTCGTAGGTGGGCACGCCCTGGCGGGTGAGGGCCAGGCCGTGCGGGGCGCCCTTGCCGAACACCTTGGTGTGGCGGCGCAGGATCTCGCGCCAGGCGATGGCCGTCTCGTTGGCGTCGGCCGGGCGGACGACGTTGAGGCCCGGGATGGCGCGCAGCGCGGCGACGTGCTCGACCGGCTGGTGGGTCGGGCCGTCCTCGCCGAGGCCGATGGAGTCGTGCGTCCACACGTACGTCACCGGGAGGTGCATCAGCGCGGACAGGCGGACGGCGTTGCGCATGTAGTCGGAGAACACCAGGAAGGTGCCGCCGTAGATGCGGGTGTGGCCGTGCAGCGCGATGCCGTTCATGGCGGCGGCCATGGCGTGCTCGCGGATGCCGAAGTGGATGGTGCGGCCGTACGGGTCGGCCTCCGGCAGCGGGTTGCCCACCGGCAGGAACGAGGAGTTCTTGTCGATGGTGGTGTTGTTGGAGCCGGCCAGGTCGGCCGAGCCGCCCCACAGCTCCGGGATGACGGCGCCGAGGGCCTCCAGGACCTTGCCGGAGGCGGCGCGGGTGGCGACGCCCTTGCCGGTCTCGAAGACGGGGAGCTTGTCCTCCCAGCCCTCGGGCAGCTCGTTGGCCTCGATGCGGTCGAAGGCGGCGGCGCGCTCCGGGTTGGCGGTGCGCCAGGCGGAGAAGTCCTTCTCCCAGGCGGCGCGGGCGTCGCGGCCCCGGTCCACCAGGCCGCGGGTGTGGGCGATGACCTCGTCGGAGACCTCGAAGGTCTTCTCCGGGTCGAAGCCGAGCACGCGCTTGGTCGCGGCGACCTCGTCGTCGCCGAGCGCCGAGCCGTGGGCGGCCTCGGTGTTCTGGGCGTGCGGCGCGGGCCAGGCGATGATCGAGCGGGCCGCGATGAAGGACGGGCGGCCGGTCTCGGCCTTGGCGGCCTGGAGGGCGGCGTACAGGGCCTTGGGGTCGAGGTCGCCGTTGGCCTGCTGCTCGACGCGCTGGACGTGCCAGCCGTACGCCTCGTAGCGCTTCATGGTGTCCTCGGAGACGGCCGTCTCCGTGTCACCCTCGATGGAGATGTGGTTGTCGTCCCACAGCAGCACCAGGTTGCCGAGCTTCTGGTGGCCGGCCAGCGCGGACGCCTCGTGGGAGATGCCCTCCTGGAGGCAGCCGTCGCCCGCGATCGCGTAGATCATGTGGTCGAAGGGGGAGGTGCCGGCGGGGGCCTCCGGGTCGAACAGACCGCGCTCGTAGCGGGCGGCCATGGCCATGCCCACCGCGTTCGCGATGCCCTGGCCCAGCGGGCCGGTGGTGGTCTCGACGCCGGCGGTGTGGCCGTACTCCGGGTGGCCGGGGGTCTTGGAGCCCCAGGTGCGGAAGGACTCGAGGTCCTCCAGCTCCAGGCCGAACCCGCCGAGGTAGAGCTGGGTGTAAAGGGTCAGGGACGAGTGCCCCGCGGAGAGCACGAAACGGTCACGGCCGACCCACTGCGGGTCCGCAGGGTCGTGCCGCATGACCTTCTGGAAAAGCGTGTACGCGGCGGGGGCCAGGCTCATCGCCGTACCGGGGTGTCCGTTCCCGACCTTCTGGACCGCGTCGGCGGCCAGGATGCGGGCGGTGTCGACGGCCCGCTGGTCCAGTTCGGTCCACTCGAGCTCTGGGGTGGTCGGCTTGGTGCTCACCGGGTCAGGGCTCCTCTCCACATGTTGTTTTCCCGGTGACGAACGGTGACACCGGGGCGATTCCGAGCCTACCCCCGCCAGCGCGTGCGGCTATTCGAGTGCAGGCAGTGCGTCGCCGTCCCGGTGCCCGCCGTTCACCTGGGATCCGTCGTCGATGATCTTGCCGTCGGTCCGATCGGCCCAACACGAGGCGACCCCCGCGCAGGGCGGGGCAAGAGCTACGTCTACAGTGGCGTGGTACGCGCAAGCCTTTACCGAGCCTTCATTTACTGGAGGCATCGCTTCGGAAGCTTGCTGGATTCTCTCTCAGGGGTGTGCGTGACGGCCGTCGAATCCCGTCCAGCGGGGGTGCTCGGGACGAGCCCCGGTCACCGGCCGTTCGGGGCCCGGGCCATGGCTTTCGTGGCTTTGACCAAGCCGCGGATCATCGAACTTCTGCTGATCACCACAGTGCCGGTGATGTTCCTCGCCCAGCAGGGCGTGCCGTCGTTGTGGCTGGTGCTCGCCACCTGCTTCGGCGGCTACCTGTCGGCGGGCGGCGCCAACGCGCTGAACATGTACATCGACCGCGACATCGACGCCCTGATGGACCGTACGTCGCAGCGGCCGCTGGTGACCGGCATGGTGAGCCCGCGCGAGTGCCTGGTCTTCGGCATCACGCTCGGGGTGGTCTCGACCCTGTTCTTCGGCCTGCTCGTCAACTGGCTGTCGGCCGCGCTCGCCCTCGGCGCGCTCCTCTTCTACGTGGTCGTCTACACGATGCTGCTGAAGCGGCGGACCGCGCAGAACATCGTCTGGGGCGGGATCGCCGGCTGCATGCCGGTGCTCATCGGCTGGTCGGCCGTGCGCAACGAGGTCTCCTGGGCCGCCGTCATCCTCTTCCTCGTCATCTTCTTCTGGACGCCGCCGCACTACTGGCCGCTGTCGATGAAGGTGAAGGACGACTACGCGCGGGTCGGCGTGCCGATGCTGCCGGTGGTGGCGGGCAACAAGGCCGTGGCGCGCCAGATCGTCCTCTACAGCTGGGTGATGGTCGCCGTCTCGCTGCTGCTGACCCCGCTGGGGTACACCGGCTGGTTCTACACCTCCGTCGCGCTGCTGGCGGGCGGCTGGTGGCTGTGGGAGGCGCACGCGCTGAGCGCGCGGGCGAAGGCCGGGATCACGGGCGCGAAGCTCAAGGAGATGCGCCTGTTCCACTGGTCGATCACCTATGTGTCGCTGCTCTTCGTGGCCGTGGCCGTGGATCCCTTCCTCCGCTGACACTTCCTCCCTTGGTTACCCGCCGGTAGCATGCCGTCCATGGCAGAGACCGCAGACACCGCACAGCCCGCAGAGGCCGCGGACAAGAAGCACAGCCGCACGGCGGCGAAGCTGGCCCGGCAGATCGGCGCGTTCGCCAAGCAGCACGGCGGCGCCGAGGGCCAGCTCGCGCACATCGGCCAGGCCGGCACCCGGATCGTCCTCGTGGGCACCGACGGCGGCTGGGGCGACCTGGTCGCCCCCACGTACGCCGTGGCGCAGCTCGCCGCCGAGAAGGCGGGGCTGACCCTCCACGAGGACTTTGACGGGGACCTCGCCGCGCGCGTGAGGACCGGCCCGTACGAGTGGACCCGGATGGCCGGGATCCAGGTGGGCGGACCGGCCAACCCGGCCGCCTGACCCGGCCGGTCAACGACCGGGGCAATACTTCACACCCCGCTCACCCGTTAGGACGTGTGGAAGCCGCTTCCTCACGTCCGCAACGGGATGCCCGGATGATCGAAACGCCGCCCCTGGTGGACCAGCACTGCCACGGGGTGCTCCGTACGGAGCTGGGGCTCGCCACCTTCGAGGCCCAGCTGGTCCACTCGGCCGGCCCGCCCGCCGCCGGCACCACCTTCTTCGACACCCAGACCGGCTTCGCCGTACGCCGCTGGTGCCCGCCCCTGCTCGGCCTGGAGCCGCACTGCGCGCCCGCCCGTTACCTGGCCCGGCGGCGCGAGCTCGGGGCCGCCGAGAGCGCGCGGCGGCTGCTGCGGGGCTCCGGGGTGGGCGCCTACCTCGTCGACACGGGAGCCCCCGGGGACCTCAGCGGCCCCAAGGAGCTGGCCCTCGCGGGCGACGCCGAGGCCTTCGAGGTGGTCCGGCTGGAGTCCCTGGCCGAACGGGCCGCCGACGCCTGCGGGACGGTCGCCGCCTTCCTCGCCGAGCTCTCCGGAGCCGTCCACCACGCCGCCGCCGGGGCCGTCGCCTTCGGCTGCGGGGCCCGGGCCGGATACGCGGCCGCCCTGGCCGGAGCCCCGTATCCGCCCGGCCCGGGCGAGGTGCGCGGGGCGGCGGGACGGTGGCTGGCCGGGCGGGCCCGGGGAGGGCCGCTGCGGGACCCCGTACTCCTGCGCCACCTGCTGTGGACGGCCGTGCTGTCGGGGCTGCCGCTCCAGCTGCACACCGGTGCGGCCGAGCCGGAGCCGCTGGCCGCCTTCGCCCGGGCCACGGCGGGGCTCGGGACGCGGCTCGTCCTGCTCGGGGGGTACCCGCACCACCGGCACACGGCACGGCTCGCGGCGCGGTACCCGCACGTCCACGCCGACCTCGGGCCGGCCCTGGCGCCGGCGGGGGCGCGGGCCGCCGCCGTCCTGGCCGAGCTGCTGGAGCTCGCGCCGTTCGGGAAGCTGCTGTTCTCCAGCGGCGGCCGAGGCCTGCCCGAGCTGCACGCGACCGCGGCCCTGGTGTTCCGCGAGGCGCTGGGCCGCGTCCTGGGCGGCTGGGTCGCGGACGGGTCCTGGTCGCGCGGGGACGCGGACCGGGTCGCGGCGATGCTCGCGGCGGGCAACGCCCGCCGCGTGTACCGGCTCGGCGAAGGGGGCGGGCGTTGAACCCCCTGGATCAGACCGCCGAGAGCGCGGCGTCCTCGCGGGCCGGGGTCCCGGCCGGTTCGTCGGAGCGCTCGCGCAGGCTCAGGGCCACGCGCAGTACGCAGATCCACACCAGGCAGGAGCCGAGCATGTGGGCGGCGACCAGCACCTCGGGCAGCGAGGTGAAGAACTGCACGTAGCCGACGGCGCCCTGGGCGAGCAGTACGACCAGCAGGTCGCGGGCGCGCGCCCGGGTGTCGGCGGGGGCGTCGACCACCCGCAGCACCAGCCACATCGCGACGCCCAGCGCGCACACCAGCCACGCGGAGATCGCGTGGACGTGGGCGGTGGCCGCCCAGTCGAACGGCATCCGCTTGATCTCGCTCTTGTCACCGGCGTGCGGCCCGGAGCCGGTCACGACGGTGCCCGCCGCGATCAGCACCAGGGTGGTGGCGATCAGGGCCCACGAGAGCTTGCGGACGGGACCCGGCACGCGGGGCCGGGGGGCGCCGTCACCCTCACGGGTGCGCTGCCAGGTGATCGTGGTGACGGCCAGCAGGCTGGTCGCCAGCAGGAAGTGCCCGGCCACGCTGTACGGGTTCAGGCCCGTCAGCACGGTGATGCCGCCGAGGACGGCGTTGCCCATGACGAGGGCGAACTGGGTCCAGCCGAGCTTCGTCAGGGAGCGCCGCCACGGCTTGGCGGAACGGGCCGTGAGGATCACGCCTCCCACGGCCGCGCAGAGCACGTACGTGAGCATCCGGTTGCCGAACTCGACGGCACCGTGGAAGCCCTGCGCCTGGGTGACGATCAGGCTGTCGTCCGTGCACTTGGGCCAGGTGTCGCAGCCGAGGCCGGAGCCGGTCAGCCGCACCGCGCCGCCGGTGACGACGATGAGCACGCTCATCAGGACCGCGATCCCGGCGGCACGCTGGACGATCCGGGGTGACGGGGTCCAGCGGGCGGCGAGGTATGCGAATGGGTTCAACACGGCGCCTATCGTATGCGCCGCTTTGTGCAAACTTTCACGAGGGGGTGGGTGCGGGTGCGTCGGGCCCGACGACCAGGCGGAACCGGGCCCCGGCCGGGTCGCCCACCTCGTGCCACCACAGCCGCACCCGCCACAGGGCGGAGTCACCGGGGTACTGCGGGGACTCCATGAACCCCCGCACCACCTCCGCGCCCACCTCCTCGGCCGTGCGCTGCCGCACCTCCGCGGAGCCCTGCCAGGGGGCGGGCTGCACGGCCCACAGCCCGTCGGCGCCGCGCACCTCGACGCGCCACACGGCGCGCCAGGGGGTGACCTCCAGCATGGTGGCGACCTGCTCGGCGTCCAGCCCCAGCCGGGCGGCGACCGTCTCCTCGGGCACGCCCTGGATCCGGGCGGCCACCACCGCCTGCGGCAGCAGCCGCTCGGGCAGCAGCCCGTCCGCGCGCAGGCCGGCCAGGGAGTCGAAGGACAGGTAGCGTAGCCGCAGCTCCAGCTGGCGGCCGATGTGGTCCAGTGCCTCCTCCGCCTCCTGGGCCTCCTCGGGCCCGGGGGAGGCGAGCAGCAGCCGCCGGAACCCGCCCTCGGCGTCCACCGCCCAGGCGACGGCGTCGGCGGCGAAGCCCAGCTCCGCGAGGCGGTCCCCGAGGAACACCTTGGCCTGCGCGAGCCCGCGCCGGTTGACGGGGTCGTGCTGGTCGAGCCCGGCCCACACCTCGACGGCGGCCCGGGTCAGGTCACGGGCCCGCTCTCCGGCGGCCCGCTCCATGGCGCTGGGGCCCTCCTCGGCGCCCTCGCCGAGCGGGTGCCGGGGCAGCCGGGCGGCGTCGCTCAGCGGCCAGGCCAGCCAGACCCCCTGGTTGATCAGGCCCCGGGCGTACCAGCGGGCGTACTCGGGGGAGTGCCCGGCGGCCTGCTGGGCGTGGCGCAGGCCCTCCTCGATGGCGGCGAGCGCCCCCGCGCGGTCCCCGGCGGCGAACCGGCGCGCGGCGAGGTCACCCAGGCGCAGCCCCAGCCGGGCCGCGCACTCGGGGTCGGTCCGGGCGGGCTCGCGCAGCGCCCCGATCAGCTCGCCGAGGAGCCGCTCGGCCTCGCCGGGCTCCGCCTGAGCGTCCCCCGACCGGATCCGTGCCCACTGCCCGTCCAGCCGCAGTACGGCCTCTCGCTGCCCCATGCCCGTCGTCCCCCGGCGTCGCCGATTCCGCTGTTCGTGGAGGTGGTCGGCCTCCCGCCCGCCCAACGTCCGGCGGCCGCGATTCACTCCCGCCGGCGGGCGGGCCGGACGGAGAGCCGTGTCACGTCACGGCCGTGGCGGTGCCTACTCCCAGCGGAACCACTTCGCGGCCGCGCCCAGCCCCAGGACCGCCCAGCCGGCCAGCACCGCCACGTCGCCCCAGGGCAGCGCGGCCCCGTGCTGGAGCACCTCGCGCAGCCCGTCGGACAGCGCCGAGACGGGCAGCAGCGAGAGGGCGTCCCGCACCGCGCCGGGGAACTTCTCCAGCGGCACGATCACCCCGCCGCCGACCAGCAGCAGCAGGAACACCAGGTTGGCGGCGGCCAGGGTCACCTCGGCCTTGAGGGTGCCCGCCATCAGCAGGCCGAGCCCGGAGAAGGCGGCGGTGCCCAGCAGGAGCAGCGCGGCGACCGAGAGCGGGTTCCCGTGCGGGGACCAGCCCAGCGCGAGGGCGATCAACGACAGCAGGGCGACCTGGAGCACCTCGGTGACCAGCACCGACAGGGTCTTGGCGGCCATCAGCCCCCAGCGCGGCAGCGGGGAGGCCCCGAGCCGCTTCAGCACCCCGTAGCGGCGGTCGAAGCCGGTCGCGATGGCCTGCCCGGTGAAGGCGGTGGACATCACCGCGAGTGCCAGGACGCCCGGCGCCAGGAAGTCCACGGACTTCCCCGCACCCGTGTCGACGATGTCGACGACGGAGAACAGGGTCAGCAGCAGCGCCGGGATGATCACCGTCAGCAGCAGCTGCTCCCCGTTGCGCAGCAGCATCCGGGTCTCCAGCGCGGTCTGCGCCCGGATCATCCGGGAGACGGGCGCGGCCCCGGGCCGGGGGGTGAACGTGCCGGCGCTCATGCGCGCAGCTCCTTACCGGTCAGTTCGAGGAAGACGTCTTCGAGGGTGTGCCGCTCCACCGTGAGGCTGCTGGGCATCACCCCGTGCTGGGCGCACCAGGAGGTGACGGTGGCCAGCAGCTGGGGGTCCACCTCGCCGGTGACCCGGTAGGCGCCGGGGGTGAGCTCGGCCGCCTGGGTGCCGTCGGGCAGGGCCTTCAGGAGGGAGGCGAGGTCGAGGGCGGGGCGGCCGGAGAAGCGCAGGGTGTTCTCGGCGCCGCCGCGGCACAGCCGCTCGGGGCTGCCGTGGGCGATGACCCTGCCCGCGTCCACGATGGCGACCTCGTCGGCGAGCTGCTCGGCCTCGTCCATGTGGTGGGTGGTGAGGACGACGCAGACCCCGTCGGCGCGCAGCTCCCGTACGAGGTCCCAGGTCGCGCGGCGGGCCTGCGGGTCGAGGCCGGCGGTGGGCTCGTCCAGGAAGACCAGCTCGGGGCGGCCGACGACGGCCATGGCCAGGGACAGGCGCTGCTGCTGGCCGCCGGAGAGCCGGCGGTAGGGGGTGCGGCCGCAGCCGCCGAGGCCGAGCCGCTCGACCAGGGCGTCGACGTCGAGCGGGTCGGCGTACAGGGCCGCCATGTGGCGCAGCATCTCGACGGCGCGGGCGCCGGAGTAGATCCCGCCGGACTGGAGCATCACGCCGACGCGGGGGCGCAGGGCCCCGGCGTCGGCGGCCGGGTCCAGGCCGAGGACGCGGACGGTGCCCGCGTCGGGGCGGCGGTAGCCCTCGCAGGTCTCGATCGTGGTGGTCTTGCCCGCGCCGTTGGGGCCCAGGACCGCGGTGACCGCGGCGGCGGGGACGGTCAGGTCCAGGCCGTCGACCGCCGTCTTCGATCCGTACCGCTTCACCAGTCCGCGGATCTCCACGGCGGGGTCGTTGCTCATGGGCAACGAGTCTACGGAGCCCCGGAAGGGCGCCCGGGCCCTGGGGTGGCGGGACGCCGCGGGGGCCGGCCGGGTCTTTTCGGAACGGGTTTTCCGTGCGCCGTCCCCGGACGGCCGGAAGCTTTCGGTGATCTTTTCGCCCCCTCCGGCTTTACCCGCCGGGACCGGAGAACCACTGGAGGCCCGCTGGTCGGAGGCCTTGCGCGCGGGGGCCGCAAGGGTCCCGCGATAGACGGAACGTCCCCTTCCGAATAACTCTCCGTCGATAAATTAGGTAACCCTTAGTGATGGAGGACACCAGCAGTGGCGTCGGTCACGGCTTGTCGGGGCTCCGGTAATTACGCAACAATGGCGTTGTGAAATACGGCGAACGGATGAGCGAGGCCCCCCAGGGGGAACTCGCGACCGGGGAGCGGTCAACCCGCAACCGGGTCGCGAGGTCCATCCTGGACCACGGTCCCTCCACCGTCGCCGACCTCGCGCAGCGTCTCGGCCTCACCCAGGCCGCCGTCCGCCGCCACCTCGACACGCTCGTCGCCGACGACGTGGTCGCACCCCGTGAGCAGCGTGTGTACGGCGCACGCACCCGGGGCCGGCCGGCGAAGGTCTTCGCGCTCACCGACTGCGGGCGCGACGCCTTCGACCAGTCCTACGACACGCTCGCCGCGGACGCCCTGCGCTGGATCGCGCAGTCCGTCGGCGGCGGGGAGAAGGGCGAGGCGGCCGTCGCCGCCTTCGCCCGCGCGAGGATGGCCTCACAGGCGGAGACCTACCGGGAGGCCGTCGAGGCGGCCGCACCCGCGGACCGCACCGAGGCCCTCGCGAAGGCGTTGACCGCGGACGGGTACGCTGCTACGGCGAAGAGCGCTCCCGGTCCGCACAGCGGTGAACAGCTCTGTCAGCACCACTGCCCGGTCGCACACGTCGCCGAGCAGTTTCCGCAGCTCTGCGAGGCGGAGACCGAGGTCTTCTCCCGCCTGCTCGGGACGCACGTGCAGCGCCTCGCCACGATCGCCCACGGCGACGGGGTGTGCACCACGTTCATCCCGCGAAGCGCGGCACAGCACGACACATCAGCATCTGCAAGTACGGCCGGGAGGAACCCCGCATGACCACGGAGACTGCTCACCCTGAGCTCGAGGGTCTGGGCAACTACGAGTACGGCTGGGCCGACTCCGACGCGGCCGGCGCCGCTGCCAAGCGGGGTCTGTCCGAGGACGTCGTCCGCGACATCTCGGCGAAGAAGTCCGAGCCGGAGTGGATGCTGAACCTCCGCCTCAAGGGCCTCAAGCTGTTCGGCAAGAAGCCCATGCCGAAGTGGGGCTCCGACCTGTCGGGCATCGACTTCGACAACATCAAGTACTTCGTCCGGTCCACCGAAAAGCAGGCCGAGTCCTGGGAGGACCTGCCGGAGGACATCAAGAACACGTACGACAAGCTCGGCATCCCCGAGGCGGAGAAGCAGCGCCTCGTCGCCGGTGTCGCGGCCCAGTACGAGTCCGAGGTCGTCTACCACCAGATCCGCGAGGACCTGGAGCAGCAGGGCGTCATCTTCCTCGACACCGACACCGCGCTCAAGGAGCACCCGGAGCTCTTCCAGGAGTACTTCGGCACGGTCATCCCGGTGGGCGACAACAAGTTCGCCTCGCTGAACACCGCCGTGTGGTCGGGCGGCTCCTTCATCTACGTCCCCAAGGGTGTCCACGTGGACATCCCGCTCCAGGCCTACTTCCGCATCAACACGGAGAACATGGGCCAGTTCGAGCGGACGCTGATCATCGTCGACGAGGACGCCTACGTCCACTACGTCGAGGGCTGTACCGCCCCGATCTACTCCTCGGACTCGCTGCACAGCGCCGTCGTCGAGATCATCGTCAAGAAGGGCGGCCGCTGCCGCTACACGACCATCCAGAACTGGTCGAACAACGTCTACAACCTGGTCACCAAGCGCGCCGTGGCGTACGAGGGCGCGACCATGGAGTGGATCGACGGCAACATCGGTTCCAAGGTCACCATGAAGTACCCGGCCGTCTACCTGATGGGCGAGCACGCCAAGGGCGAGACCCTGTCCATCGCCTTCGCGGGCGAGGGCCAGCACCAGGACGCCGGCTCCAAGATGGTCCACATGGCGCCGAACACCTCCTCGAACATCGTCTCCAAGTCGGTGGCGCGCGGCGGCGGCCGCACCTCCTACCGCGGCCTGGTGGAGATCGGCGAGGGCGCCTCGGGCTCCAAGTCCAACGTGCTGTGCGACGCGCTCCTGGTCGACACCATCTCCCGTTCGGACACCTACCCCTACGTCGACGTCCGCGAGGACGACGTGACGATGGGCCACGAGGCCACCGTCTCCAAGGTCTCCGACGACCAGCTCTTCTACCTGATGCAGCGCGGCCTCACCGAGTTCGAGGCCATGGCCATGATCGTGCGCGGCTTCGTCGAGCCGATCGCCAAGGAGCTGCCGATGGAGTACGCGCTGGAGCTGAACCGGCTGATCGAGCTGCAGATGGAGGGCTCGGTCGGTTAAGCACCGGCCGTCCCGTCCCCTCCGCAGCACATTCTTTGACGCAGGAAGAGAGCAGAACGACAGCCATGGCTGAGGCTCAGAACTCCCCCACTCTCGGCTCCGCTCGAGTGGGGGCACCCCCATCCGCGGGTTCCACGACCGCCGGCGCGATCGCGGTGGCCGCCGAGTCCACCGTCGCCACCCGGATGAGCGCGCCCCCGTCCTTCGACGTGGCCGACTTCCCGGTCCCGCACGGCCGCGAGGAGGAGTGGCGGTTCACCCCGCTGGCCCGCCTCAAGGGCCTGCACGACGGCACCGCGGTCGCCAACGGAACCATGAAGGCCCAGATCGACGCCCCCGAGGGCGTCACGGTCGAGTCCGTCGAGCGCGACGACGAGCGGATCGGCAAGGCCGGCACCCCCGTCGACCGCGTCGCCGCCCAGGCCTTCTCCTCGTTCGCCAAGGCCACGGTTGTCACCGTGCCCAAGGAGACCGTGCTCGCCGAGCCCATCCGGGTCGCCCTGCACGGCGAGGGCGGCACGACCTTCGGGCACACCGTCTTCGACATCAAGCCCTTCGCCGAGGCGATCATCGTGATCGACCACACCGGTGACGGCGTGCGCGCCGCCAACGTCGACATCCTCGTCGGCGACGGCGCCAAGGTGACCTTCGTGTCCGTCCAGGACTGGGACGACACCGCGGTCCACACCTCGCAGCACAACGCCCTCATCGGCCGCGACGCGAGCTTCAAGTCCGTCGTCGTGACCTTCGGCGGCGACCTCGTCCGCCTGCACCCGCGCGTCACCTACGCGGGCCCCGGCGGCGAGGCCGAGATGCTCGGCCTGTACTTCACGGACGCCGGCCAGCACCAGGAGCACCGCCTCCTGGTCACGCACGACGCCCCGCACTGCAAGTCCAACGTGGTCTACAAGGGTGCGCTCCAGGGCCAGGACGCCCACGCGGTCTGGATCGGCGACGTCCTCATCGAGAAGTCCGCCGAGGGCACCGACACCTACGAGATGAACCGCAACCTCGTCCTGACGGACGGCGCGCGCGTCGACTCGGTGCCGAACCTGGAGATCGAGACGGGCGAGATCGTCGGCGCCGGCCACGCCTCGGCCACCGGCCGCTTCGACGACGAGCAGCTCTTCTACCTCCAGGCCCGTGGTATCCCGGCCGACGAGGCCCGCCGCCTGGTCGTGCGCGGCTTCTTCGCCGAGCTCGTCCAGCAGATCGGTGTCGCGGACATCGAGGAGCGCCTCATCGCGAAGATCGAGGCCGAACTGGCGGCGGCCGTCTGATGACGTACGTCAAGGCCTGCGCGCTGAGCGAGCTGGAGGAGAACACCCCCAAGCGGGTGGAACTCGACGGCACGCCGGTGTCCATCGTCTCCACCGAGGGGGAGGTGTTCGCGATCAACGACATCTGCTCGCACGCGAACGTCTCGCTCTCGGAGGGTGAGGTCGAGGACTGCATGATCGAGTGCTGGCTGCACGGGTCGGCCTTCGACCTGCGCACCGGCAAGCCCTCCGGTCTGCCCGCGACGCGCCCCGTCCCCGTTTACCCCGTAAAGATCGAAGGGGACGACGTGCTCGTCTCCCTCACCCAGGAGTCCTGAGGTACCCATGGCTACGCTTGAAATCCACGACCTGCACGTCTCCGTCGAGGCCGAGAACGGCGCCCGCGAGATCCTCAAGGGTGTCGACCTGACGGTCAAGCAGGGTGAGACGCACGCCATCATGGGCCCCAACGGCTCCGGCAAGTCCACCCTGGCGTACTCGCTCGCCGGTCACCCGAAGTACACCATCACCGGTGGCACCGTGACCCTCGACGGCGAGGACGTCCTGGAGATGTCCGTCGACGAGCGCGCCCGCGCCGGCGTCTTCCTCGCCATGCAGTACCCGGTCGAGGTCCCCGGCGTCTCGGTCTCCAACTTCCTGCGCACCTCCGCCACCGCCATCCGCGGCGAGGCCCCCAAGCTGCGCACCTGGGTGAAGGAGGTCAAGTCCGCCATGGAGCAGCTCCAGATGGACCCGGCCTTCGCCGAGCGCAACGTCAACGAGGGCTTCTCCGGCGGTGAGAAGAAGCGCCACGAGATCCTCCAGCTGGAGCTCCTCAAGCCGAAGATCGCGATCCTCGACGAGACCGACTCCGGCCTCGACGTCGACGCCCTGCGCATCGTCTCCGAGGGCGTCAACCGCGTCCGCGAGACCGGCGAGGTCGGCACCCTGCTGATCACCCACTACACGCGCATCCTGCGCTACATCAAGCCCGACTTCGTGCACGTGTTCGCGAACGGCCGCATCGCCGAGTCCGGCGGCGCCGAGCTCGCCGACCAGCTCGAGAACGAGGGCTACGACAAGTACGTGAAGGGTGGCGCGACCGCGTGACACAGCTGCCTGGCCTCCTCGACACCGAGGCGATCCGCAAGGACTTCCCCCTGCTGGATCGTGTGGTCCACGACGGGAAGAAGATCGTTTACCTGGACAACGCGGCGACCTCGCAGAAGCCGCGCCAGGTGCTCGACGCGCTGAACGCCTACTACGAGCGGCACAACGCCAACGTCCACCGTGGCGTGCACGTGCTCGCCGAGGAGGCCACGGCACTGTACGAGGGCGCCCGCGACAAGGTCGCCGCCTTCATCAACGCGCCGAGCCGCGACGAGGTGATCTTCACCAAGAACGCCTCGGAGTCGCTCAACCTGGTCGCGAACATGCTCGGCTGGGCCGACGAGCCCTACCGGGTCGACCGCGACACCGAGATCGCCATCACGGAGATGGAGCACCACTCCAACATCGTGCCGTGGCAGCTGCTCGCGCAGCGCACGGGCGCGAAGCTGAAGTGGTTCGGCCTCACCGACGACGGCCGGCTCGACCTGTCCAACATCGAAGAGGTCATCACGGAGAAGACGAAGATCGTCTCCTTCACCCTGGTCTCCAACATCCTGGGCACGGTCAACCCGGTCGAGGCGATCGTCCGGCGGGCGCAGGAGGTCGGCGCGCTGGTGCTGATCGACGCCTCGCAGGCCGCTCCGCACATGCCGCTGGACGTACAGGCGCTCGGCGCCGACTTCGTGGCCTTCACCGGCCACAAGATGTGCGGCCCGACCGGCATCGGCGTCCTGTGGGGCCGCCAGGAGCTCCTGGAGGACCTGCCCCCGTTCCTCGGCGGCGGCGAGATGATCGAGACCGTCTCGATGCACTCGTCGACGTACGCCCCGGCTCCCCACAAGTTCGAGGCGGGTACGCCCCCGATCGCCCAGGCCGTCGGCCTCGGCGCGGCCGTGGACTACCTCACCTCGATCGGCATGGACAAGATCGCCGCGCACGAGCACGCGATCACCGAGTACGCGGTCAAGCGCCTCCAGGAGGTTCCCGACCTGCGCATCATCGGCCCCACCACGGCCGAGGACCGCGGCGCGGCGATCTCGTTCACGCTCGGTGACATCCACCCGCACGACGTGGGCCAGGTCCTGGACGAGCAGGGCATCGCGGTCCGCGTGGGACACCACTGCGCGCGCCCGGTCTGCCTGCGCTACGGAATTCCCGCGACCACGCGGGCGTCTTTCTACCTGTACTCCTCTCCCGCCGACGTCGACGCGCTGATCGACGGGCTGGAGCACGTACGGAACTTCTTCGGCTGACGAAGGCGATGAGGACGAGGACGCTGTGAAGCTGGATTCGATGTACCAGGAACTGATCCTGGACCACTACAAGCACCCGCACGGGCGCGGCCTGCGCGACGGTGACGCCGAGGTGCACCACGTCAACCCGACGTGCGGCGACGAGATCACGCTCCGCGTGAAGTACGACGGCGAGACGCTCACGGACGTCTCCTACGAGGGCCAGGGCTGCTCCATCAGCCAGGCCAGCGCGTCCGTGCTGAACGAGCTGCTCGTCGGCAAGAAGCTGCCCGAGGCGCAGAAGATCCAGGGCGTGTTCCTGGAGCTGATGCAGTCCAAGGGCAAGATCGAGCCGGACGAGGAGATGGAGGAGGTGCTGGAGGACGCGGTCGCGTTCGCCGGTGTCTCCAAGTATCCGGCGCGTGTGAAGTGTGCTCTGCTGAGCTGGATGGCGTGGAAGGACGCGACCGCCCAGGTGCTGGGCGACGCGGAGAGGAAGACGGCATGACCGAGAACGCGACGCCCGAGGCGTCGATCAAGCCGGCCACCGAGGAGGAGGTCCGCGAGGCCCTCTACGACGTGGTCGACCCCGAGCTGGGCATCGACGTCGTCAACCTGGGCCTGATCTACGGCATCCACATCGACGACGCGAACATCGCCACCCTCGACATGACCCTGACCTCGGCGGCCTGCCCGCTGACGGACGTCATCGAGGACCAGGCGAAGTCGGCGACGGAGGGCATCGTCAACGAGCTCCGCATCAACTGGGTCTGGATGCCGCCGTGGGGCCCGGACAAGATCACGGACGACGGCCGTGAGCAGCTGCGCGCGCTCGGCTTCAACGTCTGACCCACGCGGTCGCAGGAGGGCCCCCGGCACGGTCGTGCCGGGGGCCCTCCCCGCTTTCGCGGGCCCTGCCCGTTCTTCCGGGTTCTTCCGGCCGACGGCCGGTGTGCACCGGGAGTTGGCCAGGGTGGCCGAATCTTCTCGACGGTCGTCACGGTGTGACGCCGCCGTGAGGGAGAGGACCCCACCTTGAAGAAGCAGCTCGGTATCGCGGGCGCCGCGGGAACCGCCGCACTGATCGTCGCCGCGACGGTCATGCCCGCGCACGCGGTCACCTACGGGACCCCCACCATCTCGCTGTCCGCCGGCTACCTGTCGGGGTCGGTGGCCGGGGTCGGCGACCAGACCGTCAACGTCACCGTCGGGCAGAGCGGCGCCGACGTCTCCGCCCTGACCGTCAGCGCCTCCGCCTCCACCAAGGCCTCCGTCGCCGGCACCGGCGACGTCACGGTCACCGGCACCGGGGCCGTGCGGCAGCTGGCGGTCACCGCGCACGGCCGCGGCTACACCACCCTGACGATCAAGGTCACCGGGCTCGGCGGCAAGACCGCCACCAAGACCCTCTCCTACGCCGCCTCCGCCGCCGTCCAGAACCCCGCCGACGCCCGCTACTTCAGCGGCGCCTCGGACTCCTCGGCCGCCGTGGACGTGGGCGGCGGCTTCACCGTGGTCGCCGACGACGAGAACAACGTGCTGCGCCTGTACGACCGTTCCCGCTCCGACGCCCCCGTGCGCACCTGGGACTTCAGCTCCCAGCTCGGGGTCACCAAGGAGGTGGACATCGAGGGCGCCACCCGGATCGGCGACACCGTCTACTGGACGGGCTCGCTCGGCAACAACAAGGACGGCGAGTACAAGGCGCCCCGCAACACGGTGTTCACCACCACCGTCAGCGGCTCCGGCGCCGCCACGCAGCTCGCGTACGGGCGCTCGTACAAGCACCTGCGCGAGGACCTCGTCGCCTGGGACCGGGCGCACGGCGACCACTACGGCTTCGCGGCCGGCACGGCGGCGGGCCAGGCGCCCAAGCAGATCGACGGGTTCAACGTGGAGGGCCTGGAGTTCGCCCCCGGCTCCACCACCACCGCCTACGTCGGCTTCCGCGCCCCGCTCGCCCCGGCCGTCCCGGGCGGCAAGGCGCTGCTGGTGCCGGTCACCAACTTCGACCAGGTCCTCTCCAACGGGTCGGCGGCGACCTTCGGTTCCGCGATCGAGCTGGACCTCGGCGGGCTGTCGGTCCGCGACATCCGCAAGAACGCGCAGGACCAGTACCTGATCCTGGCCGGTTCCTGGGCCGCCGACGACAACTCCGATCCCTACGCGCTCTACCAGTGGGACGGGATCGCCGGACACGCCCCGGTCAAGCGGGCCGACCTGCCGACCACCGACCCGGGCGGCTGGGAGGCCATCGTCGAGGTCCCGGACCTGTCCGCGCCGGGCGCACGCGTCCAGCTGATCACCGACAGCGGCTCCGCCGACCTCTACGGGGACGGCGTCGAGGCCAAGGACCTCACGCACCCGGAGTTCAAGAAGTCCCGTGCGGCCTGGTTCACGCTGAACTGACCCGCCTGCTGATCAGGCGTCCGCCGCGAAGGCCTCGGCGAGGTGCTCGCGGCGGATCCGCCGGTCCACGTAGAGCAGGCCGGCCGGCAGCTGCGGGAAGGCCGGCAGCAGCACCAGCGCCGACAGCGCCCCCGGCAGCCCGAACCACAGCAGCAGTCCGTACCCGGCCGCCCCGGTGAACACCACCGCCGGGGCGGTCACCGCCAGCGCCCGCCACCACGCTCCGCGCACCAGGTGCGCCGAGCGGCGCAGGGCCGCCACCGGCCCGAGCCGCTCGTATCCGGCGGCGGTCGGCGCCAGCGAGGACAGCACCCCGAGCCACAGCGCGACCGGGGTCAGGGGGAGCACCGCCAGGGGCGGCACGCCCAGCGCGAGCAGGACCGCGAGGGGCCCGGCCGCGAGCAGCAGGGCCAGCAGCTGGGCGCCGAGTACGGCCGGGGTGCGGGGCAGTGCGGCGAGCAGCAGCCCCGGCGCGGTCACGGGGCGGCCGAGCACCGCCGGGCGCAGCAGGGCGGCGATCAGGGCGGTGGCCAGCGCGCAGGTGAACAGCAGGAACAGCCCCGCCGCCGGGAACAGGGTCCAGACGAAGACCCGGCTGCCCGACCTCGGGCTGAGCGAGGCCAGCGTGGCCGCTCCGGCCGCCGCGGTGACCAGCAGCCCGGCCATCAGCTGGCCCAGCAGCAGCGCGCCGCACAGCGGGCCGCCGTAGCGGCGCAGGGCGGCGAGGGCGCCGCCGAGGATGTCCGAGGTGCCCAGCGGCCGCAGGGGCACCACTCCGGGCCCGGGCCGTCCCGGGGGCAGCCAGCCGCCGCCCGGATGGGTCCCATGATGCATCGCCATGAGCGGCCCCCTGTCACCTGCGTGGGGACACCGTAGCTCCGTTGCGCGCCGGTGTCCCGGGGTCTGCGTGTGTACATGTGTACGCATCGATGCGTACAGTCGCACGCATGCCGTACGTACTGCTCGCCCTGGCCATAGCCTCCGAGGTCGCGGGCACCACCGCCATGAAGTACAGCGAGGGCTTCACCCGGCTGTGGCCCTCGCTGGGCACCCTGCTGGGCTACGCCATCGCCTTCACCCTGCTCGCCCAGACCCTCAAGTCGATGTCGGTGGGCACGGCGTACGCGATCTGGGCCGGGGTCGGCACCGCCGCCATCGCCGCGATCGGCATGGTGTTCCTGGGAGAGGCCGCCACCGCCGCGAAGATCGCCGGGATCGCGCTGGTCATCGCCGGGGTGGTCCTGCTCAACCTGGGCGGGGCGAGCCACTGATGGCCGCGCCGGTACGGCGTTACGACCCCGACCGCCGGCAGCGGATCATCGACGCCGCGATCCGGGTGGTCGGGGCCAAGGGGATCGCCGGGCTGAGCCACCGCAGCGTGGCGGCGGAGGCGGACGTACCGCTGGGCTCGACGACGTACCACTTCAAGACCCTGGACGAGCTGCTGGTGGCGGCCCTGCGGCAGGCGAACGAGGCGTGCGCGCCCGCGCTGGTGCCGCGCGCGGGCGAGGACCTCGCGGGGGCGCTGGCCCGCCTGCTGGGGGAGCTGCTGACCGCCGGCCGGGGGCGGGCGGAGCTGGAGTACGAGCTCTACCTGGAGGCCCTGCGCCGGCCCGCGCTGCGGCCGGTCGCCGCCGAGTGGTGCGGGGCCGTCGTCGCGGCGCTGGCGGACCACACGGATCCGCTGACGGCGCGGGCGCTGGTGGCGGTGATGGACGGCATCAGCCTCCAGACCCTGCTGACCGACACCCCGTACGACGCCGCATACGCCCGGGACCTCCTCGGCCGGGTACTGCGCCCCGCCTAGGCGGAGCTCGCCGCCGCCCGCACCGCCGCCAGCGCCGCGGCCACGCTCGCCTCGATGTCCCGGACCGGGTAGAACACCTCCCGCACCACCCGCTCCCGGTCCAGCACCAGCGTCAGCCGCTTGATCCGGCTCACCCCCGCCGCGCGGAACGTCGGCAGCCGCAGGGCCGTGACCAGGCCGAGGTCCGCGTCCGACAGGAGCGGGAACCGCAGCCGCTCGGCCTCCGCGAACTCCCGCTGCTCGTCCGGCCGCTGAGTCGAGACCCCGTGCACGGTGGCGCCGGCCGCCGTGAACTCCGCGAGCTGGTCGCGGAAGGTGCAGGACTCCAGCGTGCACCCCCTCGCGCCCGGGATCCCGCCCCAGCCGGGCGGGTAGGACTCGGCGCGGGCGTACGCGCCGGGGAAGCAGTACAGGACGGTGAACGGGGTGTCCGCCACCGGGTCGCGGAGCTCGCCGGACCGGTCCGGCAGCAGCAGCCCGGGCAGCCGGGTACCGCGCAGCGCGTGGACCCGTGCGGCCTCCTTCGAGGACTCCTCGGTGGTGGCGGTCATCTCTCCCTCTCCCAGGACCCAGGTGTCACCCCAGTCCTGGAGGGCCACCAGGACCGGCAGCAGCCCCCGCCCGCGCGGGGTCAGCCGGTACTCGTGCCGCACCGGGCGCTCCTGGTACGGCTCGCGCGTCAGCACCCCGGCCTCGACCAGCAGCTTCAGCCGCTCGGCGAGCACCTTCCGGGACACCCCCAGCTCCCGCTGGAGCTCCTCGAACCGGTACAGCCCGCGCGCGGTGTCGCGCACGATCAGCAGCGTCCACCAGTCGCCCACGACGTCGAGGGCCTGGGCGATGGAGCAGTCCGCGTCGCCGAGGTGCGTGCGCTGGGCCATGGGAACTCCTTTGTCCGTTGACCCCAGGCTGTCATGCTGACATAGTCCGTTCCCAAAAGGAACTTACTCGGTCGCGATGAGGGGGACACGGGTGTGCTGCAGGGGTTCAAGGACGTACCGAGGGTCGTGTGGCTGCTGGCTGCGGGGGTGTTCGTCAACGCCGTCGTCAGCTTCACGTTCGTCTTCGTCTTCCTCTACCTGACCGGCCCGCGCGGCCTGGGCGCCGCCCAGGCCGGCGTCGTCACCGGCATCGGCGGCATCGGCCTGGTCGCCGGCAACTTCACCGGCGGCTGGTACGGCGACCGCTTCGGCCACCGCCGGGTCCTGCTCGCGGCCTCCGCGCTCGGCGGGCTGACCCTGATGACCCTGCCGCCGCTGCCCACGCCGCTGCTGTACGCGGCGCTGCCGCTGGCCCAGTACGCGAACGGCGTGGTGCGGGCGGCCAACTCCGCGCTGGTCGCCGTGACCGTCCCCGAGGGCGCCCGCCGGCAGGCCTTCGCCGTCGTGCGGTGCGTGTCCAACGGCGGCTTCACCCTCGGCCCGCCGCTCGGGGCCCTGGTCGCGGCGGGGCTCTCGTACGACTGGCTCTTCCTCGCGGACGGCCTCGGCACCCTCTTCTTCGCCCTCTGGACCGCCCGCGTCGTCCCGGCGCGCGGCGCGGCCCGCACCCCCGCCGCGGCCCCGGACGGGGGTCGGGGCCGCGGCGGGGTGTGGGCCGAACTGCGGGCACGGCCCGCGGTGCTCGTACTGCTCGGCGCGATCCTCGTCGCGGACACGGTCTACCGCCAGCAGTACTTCACCTTCCCCGTCTTCCTCGCCGACCACGGCCTCGACGTCCGCGCCTTCGGCCTGGCCATCGCCGTCAACGGGGCCGTCATCCTGCTGCTGGAGCTGCCCGCCGCCGTCGCCCTGCGGGCCCGGCCGCCGCTGGCGGTGATCGGCAGCGGACTGGTGCTGGTCGGCGCCGGGTACGCGGCGCTGCTCGCCGGCGCGGGCGCGGCCACCGCCGTCGCCATGATGGTGCTCGTCAGCCTCGGCGAGATCCTCTACAAGACCACCGCCACCGCTTACGTCGCCGACCAGGCCCCGGAGCACGCCGTCGGACGGTTCCAGAGCCTGTACGCCGGGGTTTCCGTCAGCGGGACCGTCCTCGCCCCGCCCGCCGGCGGGGCCCTGTACGCGGCCGCGCCCTGGCTGCTGTGGCCGCTGTGCGCGGCGCTGGCCGCCGGAGCGGGGGCGGTGCTGATCCGGCTGTCGATGCGGCAGGGCCGGGCGGCCGCGGTGGCCCCGGACGAACGCCCGGGCGGCGGCGGGGACGCGTCCGGGGCGCCGGACGGGGCGTCGGCCGGGGCCACCGGGGACGGGGTGGGGCGACACGGGCCGCGCCCGGCACATGAGACCGGTTCGCGGCCGCGGCCCGTCGCCGGTTAGGTTTCTGGCATGACTGCTACGCGTACCACCGGCGCCGTCGCCGCCGGACTTGCCACACTCGCCGCCGACGGCACCGTCCTCGACACCTGGTTCCCCGCCCCCGAGCTCTCCGCCGAGCCCGGCCCGGCCGGCACCGAGCGCCTCACCGCCGAGCAGGCCGTGGAGCTCCTCGGCGCCGCCGCGGCCAAGGCCCTGCGCTCGGACGCGGTCCGCGGTGTCGAGGTCGTAGCCGTCCGCACCGTGATCGCCTCCCTGGAGGACAAGCCGCTCGACGCGCACGACGCGTACCTGCGCCTGCACCTGCTCAGCCACCGCCTGGTCAAGCCGCACGGCCAGAACCTGGACGGCGTCTTCGGCCTCCTCGCCAACGTCGCCTGGACCTCGCTGGGCCCGGTCGCCGTCGACCAGGTCGAGACCGTCCGGCTGAACGCGCGCGCCGAGGGCCTGCACCTCCAGGTCACCTCGATCGACAAGTTCCCCCGCATGACCGACTACGTCGCCCCCAAGGGCGTGCGCATCGCCGACGCGGACCGCGTCCGCCTCGGCGCGCACCTGGCCGAGGGCACCACCGTCATGCACGAGGGCTTCGTCAACTTCAACGCCGGCACCCTGGGCACCTCCATGGTCGAGGGCCGCATCTCCGCGGGCGTCGTCGTCGGCGACGGCTCCGACATCGGCGGCGGCGCGTCCACCATGGGCACCCTCTCGGGCGGCGGCAAGCAGATCATCTCGATCGGCGAGCGCACCCTGATCGGCGCCGAGGCGGGCATCGGCATCGCGCTCGGCGACGAGTGCGTCGTCGAGGCCGGCCTCTACGTCACCGCCGGCACCCGGGTGACCCTGCCGGACGGCCAGGTGGTCAAGGCCCTGGAGCTCTCCGGCGCCGACAACATCCTCTTCCGCCGCAACTCGGTCACCGGCGCCGTCGAGGCCCGCCCGTACAAGGCGAACTGGGGCGGCCTCAACGAGGTCCTGCACAGCCACAACTGACCCTCACGGGGCCGGCGGCCCCGCCGCCCGTCAGCGCGGAGTGCCCTCCCGGTCCGCCGGGAGGGCACTCGTGCGTCCGGGTGCGTTCAGCCCGAGGGCTGCAGGGTCCAGCGGCGCGAGGGGTGCGTGTCGCAGGTGAACTGGACGAGTTCGCGGTTGTTGTCGCTGACGGTGCCCCCGGCGACGGTGGCGCACTTGTCGGTCTGCTGGTTGACGATCTGGTAGGACTCGCCGTCCCAGTTGGCGAGGCGCCAGCGGCGCGAGGGGTGCGAGTCGCAGTCGAACTGGACGAGCTTCAGGTTGTTCTCGGTGGAGGTCCCACCCGCCACGGTCATGCACTTCGCCGTCTTGCGGTTGACGATCTGGTAGGACTCGCCGTCCCAGTTGGTGATGAGCCAGCGGCGCGAGCGGTCCGCGTCGCAGTCGAACTGCACCAGCGGCATGTTGTTGTCGATCGAGGTGCCGCCGGCGACGGTGGCGCACTTGTCGGTCTGGAGGTTGACGATCTGGAAGACGCCCTGGACCGGTCCCGCCGGGGTGCCGGGCGCCGCCGGCCGCGCGATCGCGGGGGCGGGCAGCAGCATGAGGCCTCCGGCGGCACAGACCGCGGACGAGGTCAGGAAGCGGCGTACCGGAGTGTTCCTGCGCATGGAAGGGCTCCCTCCTGCGCTGCGGAGGAGGTGGGGAGGGGGGACAGCGCGGCGCGGGCGGTCGGATCGCTCCGGCCCCGCGAAGGCGGGCTGCCGGCGGGCCGTCGACCGGGGCGGCCTACGGCTGCCCCTCCCACTATCGGCGCACCCGACCGGCCCCGCAACCGAGGTCGCCGCGGCCGCGTCAGGGGGCCTTCAGTGCAGCGGGATCGTGCGGACCAGGCCCGCGAACGCCTCCTGCTCCGCCTGCGTCAGCTCCACCGACTCCATCGGGTGCCCGGACGCCGTGCGCTGGGACGGGATCACCGGCAGGCCCTCGTAGGCGTCCGGCTCCGGGTGGTGGAAGCGGCTGTCCCACAGGATGTGGCCCAGGCCGAGCACCCAGACGAGGGCGGCCACGAGCAGGACGGCGAGGCCGATTTCCTGGACGAGGGAGATGGAGGGGAACACGCGGCCTCCAGGATGCGGGCGGTACAAGAAGGACAAGATCGGACGTGGGGGACACTCAACACCACAACCGGTCCATTTGGGCGGCGTTGTGTCCAGCGTCACGCCAGGGCCGAAAGTCCCCGATCCGCCCGGCAAGGGACCGCTCAGGGCTCCAGCCGCAGCTTGAATCCCTCGTGGCTGCGGACGTAGCCGAGCCGCTCGTAGAAGCGGTGAGCCTCCTCGCGCCGCTTGTCGCTGGTCAGCTGGACCAGCCCGCAGCCCCGCGCGCGGGCCCGCTCGGCGGCCAGCCGCATCAGCTCCGCGCCCAGGCCCCCGCCGCGCCGGTCCGCGCGGATCCGCACGGCCTCCACCAGCGCCCGCTCCCGGCCGCCCTGCCCCAGGCCCGGGACGTAGGTCAGCTGGAGGGAGCCGATGACCGCCTCCCCGTCGTCCAGGACCAGCACCTCGTTGCGCGGGTCGGCCTCGATGTCGGCGAACGCCCGCTCGTACGCCTCGCCGACCACGACCGAGGCCGGATCGGTGACCCGCTCCTCGTCGGCCAGCAGGGCGAGGACGGCGGGCAGGTCTCGGCGGGTGGCGGCGCGGAAGATCATGGCCGGAGTGTGGCAGAGGGGCCGGGCCGTCGCGGCGGCCGGCCCCTCCTGGCGGGTGTTACGGGCGGAAGCGCAGCACCTGCGGGTCGTGGTCGCTGTTCTGGACCGAGAACTCGGCGTTGATGTGCACGCTGTCGTAGGCGTAGTTCTTGATCGCAGGGCTCACCAGGATCTGGTCCAGGACCTGCGCGTTGCCCTGGTAGACGTAGGAGTACCGTTCCGCCTTCGGCAGCGACTTGATCGCCGAGTACAGCGCCCCGCCGTCCTCCAGCGCCTTCGCCGTGTTGGAGAACTCGAAGTCGTTGATGTCGCCGAGGGCGAGGACGTCCGCGTTCTTGTCGGTGGCGAGGATCTCCTTGACGAAGGTGTTCACCGCCTGCGCCTGGAGCAGCCGCTTGTCCTCGGACTTGCGTACCGGGGGCTGGTGCTGCGAGGTCAGGCCCTCGTCGCCGCCCTTGGAGCTGAAGTGGTTGGCGATCACGAAGACCGTGCGGCCGCGGAAGACGAACTCGCCGGCCAGCGGCTTGCGGCTGTCGGCCCACGCCGGGTTCGCCGGGTCGATCCGGCCGGGGGAGTGGGTCAGGGCGGCCTTGCCGTTCTCCTTGGCCACACCGGTCGCGGTCAGCGCGTCGCCGGCCGCGCGGTCGGTGAAGGAGACCCGGGCGGGGTTGAAGAGGAACACCTGGCGGATGTTGCCGCCGGGCTCGCCGCCGTCCTTGTTGTTCTCGGGGCTGATGTACCGCCACTGGTAGGCCGGGCCGCCCGCCGCCGTGATGGCCGCGGTGAACTTCTTGACGGTCTCCTCGGCCGAGACGGTGCCGTCGTTCTTGGCGCCGTTGTCGTCCTGGATCTCCTCCAGGGCGACGATGTCGGGCGAGGCCAGGTTCTGGACGACCGCCTTGGCCAGGTTGTCGAACTTCTCCTGCGGGTCGCCCGGGTCGAGGTTCTCGACGTTGTACGTGGCCACCGCGAGCTCGCCGGGCGACTGGGCCTTGGTCTTCTCGGGGGCGAGGGTGCCCGCCTTGACCGTGCCGAGGGTGCGGGCCACCAGGGTGTAGCCGCCGAACTGGTTGAAGTCGAGGGGGCCCTCGGTGGTGCCGGTCAGCCGGTCGCCGACGTTGGCCACCGGGAAGGGCTGCTGCGCGAGCGGCGCGAGCTGCTGGACCTGGAGGCGGCCGGTGTTCTGGGACTCGTAGGAGCCGTAGAGCGTGCCGCCGCGCTTGAGGGTGTTCTCCCAGCCCTTCACCGTCACCCACATCTCCGCGTGCGGGTCGGTGGCGCCGACCACGCGGGAGTTGCCGATCCGGACGTTCATGCCCTCCAGGGACTCGTAGTAGTCCAGGGCGTAGCGCGAGGGCTCCAGGGCCAGGCCGTTGATGCTGCCGCCGGCGGCCGGGTCGCCGGCCGGGGCGTACTCCGCCGGGACGGAGTACTCGTCGACGACGGTGGCCTCGGGCAGCGCGTTGCCGGAGGAGACCACGGTCACGGTGGGCTTGGCGATCTGGGTGACCGACTGGTTGCCGGAGGCGGCCCCGCCCGGGACGTACTCGCCGACGGTGCCCGAGACCTTCACGGCGTCGCCGACGGCCACGGTCGGGACGGAGTTGGTGAAGACGAAGACGCCCTCGCTCGTGGCGGGGTCGTCGTCGGCGTCGGGGTCCTGGATCCAGAAGCCGCGCGAGCCATAGGTGCGCACGCCCGTGACGATGCCCTGGACGTCGGCGACGGCCTTGCCGTTCAGCGGGGATATCCGGGTGGTGCCCTGGATGTCGTGGATGCGTACCGGATCGGCGGACACGGCGCCTTCCGCCGCGTCGGCCGTGCCCGCGAGCAGGCCGGAGGCCAGCGCGGCGGCGACGACGGCGGCGACGGCGGCGGAACGGGGATGCGATGAGCGCATGTGAGGGAACTCCGGTGTGTGGAGGAAGAGGGGGGTGGGATTTGACGGTCCCTTAACGTCTACGCGCGTCAATCTCCTGCTTGACCAGCGAAGTTGTCAAGGTCTCCAGGAAATACGACAGCTGACTGTGGGATGAACTGACGGTTCCGCTCCGACGGGGCGGCGCCGGATGCGTCTACGCTTGGTCGCCGCAAGAGATCTGACGGTCCTTCCGCGACCGCCTCCGGTCCCACCGCGGCCGTTCCGCTCCGTTGTACTCCGTCCCGATTCGCCCCGCCGTCCCGCGCGCCCGTCCGAGGAGAACCACCCCATGTCCGCAGAGCCGCACTCCACGCTGCCGCCGGTACGGCTGCACTCCGATGCGGAGCTGGCCCGCGACGCCCTCGTCGCCCCGCTGTTCGCCCGCGCCGTACGCCTCGCCCGCTGGGCCGGACCCGGCACCCGGGTCGACGTCGGCGGCGAACTCGTCGCCGACCAGCTGCCCGCGGCCGCCGAGGAGCTCGGCCTCGACCCCGCCGACGAGGACTCGCCGGTGTACGCGAGCCAGGCCTGGCGGGTCGCCGTGGACACCGGCCTGGTCGACGTGACGGAACCGGAGGAGGACAGCGGCGACGGCGCGGACGGCGCCGAGCCCGAGTACGGCACCGCCGCGCCCGGCGAGGACCTCCCCCTGCTGGCCGGCGGCGCGCCCGCCGACGTGCTCGACCTGTGGCTGGCGGCCCTGGACACCGTCCTCGCGGACGCCGCCGTACCCGACCTGGACGAGCTCGTCGACGCCCTGGACGCGGGCGGCGAGATCGACTTCGACCGGCTCGACTGGAACCCGCAGCGCGAGGCCGACTTCCTCGACGGGGTGCTCGCCAACCTCTACCTGCTCAGCGTCTCCGAGGGCGCCCCGGGCGACGGCCGGGTGCCGCTGCCCGTGCTCGCCGCCTCGATGATCATGTCGGACGACATGGGCGACCCCTCCGACGCCGTCCTGGAGCAGGTCTCGGACGCGATGATGCGCCTCGACGACCAGTTCCGGCAGCTGGAGCCGATCGGGCTCGTCGACTACCACCCCGTCGACGAGGCGCTGATGGCGGAGGCCGACGACCTCGCCGACGCGGACGCCGCCGCCGGTGGCCCGGGCCAGGCGGAGGACGACGAGGACATCACCCGCTACGGGATGGTCCGGCTGACCCCGCTCGGCCTGTACGGCGTCCGCGCCCGCATGCTGGAGGCCGGGGTCGAGGCCCCCGCCATCGGCGAACTGGCCGGCAAGGGCGCGGACGCGCTGCTCGACGCGGTCTCCTTCTACCCGGAGGACGCCGCCCAGGCCGAGATCGAGCAGTGGCTGGCCGGCCGGGAGCTGCCCGTCGCCGTCGCCGAGCTGCTGGCCGCGGCCCGGGGCGACGACGAGGCCGCCCCGCTGCGCCGGCTGCGCTGCCAGCAGGCCCTCACCCCCGCCGGGCCGGAGGCCGAGCCGGCGGTGCGGGCCGTGCTGGACGACCCCCAGCTGGGCGGGCTCGCCCGGGTCTGGCTGGCGGAGCACGGGGCGGCGGACGTACCGGCCCCGGACCAGGAGATGGTGTTCTGGCTGACGGTGGACACCATCGCGGCTCAGCTCGCCGCCGACGGGGAGACCGAGGAGCTGCCGCTGCTCATGCGCAGCCTGACGGAGCACCACACCGGCTTCTTCGACCAGGTGTGGCGGGTCGAGCACCCGGCGACCGCCTACGTGCTGGAGGCCATGGGCCGGCTGCATCCGGACAAGAAGGCCGCGAAGGAGGCCCGCAAGGCCGCGTTCAAGGCCCGGTCCCGGCAGCCCTGACCCGGTACGCGCCGGGGGAGAGCGTGGGGCGCGGCTGCGGAGGGGGGTCGTAACAGGCCTTTTCCGCTGGCGGAGTTCGCCATTCCGTCCGGCGGCAAGGGGCCGGTCCGTGTTCGCGGGGAAGTCAGCCGCCGTTCACGTACGGCCGGGAGCGTGTGCGCCGACGACCGTACGTCAGGCGCACCACCTCCCCACTCCAGGAGATCCGATGCCCCTCAGCCGCAGAGACTTCACCGCCCGCACGGCCCTCGCCGGCGCGGGCGTCGCGCTCACCGGAACGGTCGGCGCCCTCGCCACCGCACCCGGGGCCCTGGCCGCCGACGACCCGGGCCCCGGCGCGGCCGACGCGGCACAGGGGCACGGGCGGCCCCAGACCCCCGGCTACGGCCCGCTCCTGCCGGACCCGCACGGACTCCTCGCGCTGCCCGCCGGGTTCGCCTACCGGGTGATCACCCACAGCGGTGTCACCACCCTCGACTCCGGCGAGAGCACCCCGTCCAACCACGACGGCACGGCCGCCTTCGAGGGGGCCCGCGGCGTCACCCTCCTCGTCAACAACCACGAGCTGAAGGGGCCGCGGGCGAACTGGGCCCACCCCGTCCCGCTGGCCGAGGGCCTCGTCTACGACCCGGCCGCCTCCGGCGGCTGCACCGTCGTCGAGGTCCGGCGCGGCGGCGAGGTCGCCGAATGGGTGGGCATCGCCGGCACCTCCACCAACTGCGCGGGCGGGGCGACCCCGTGGGGCACCTGGCTGACCTGCGAGGAGACCGAGGACCTGGCCGGCAAGAACGGCATGACCAAGGACCACGGCTACGTCTTCGAGGTGGACCCCCACGACCGGCGCGCGGGCCGCGACCCCCGGCCGGTCAAGGCCTTCGGGCGCTACGCCCACGAGGCCGTCGTCATCGACCCGCGCCACGGCCACGCCTACCTGACCGAGGACGCCTCGGGCCCCAACGGGCTGCTCTACCGCTGGACCCCGCCGGAGGGCTTCCGGCACGGCCGGGGGCGGCTGCGCACCCTCGCGCCGGACGCCGGGGTGCTGGCGGCCGCCAAGTGCTTCGACAAGGCCGGGCAGTTCGTGGACGACCTCTCGCGCGCCACGAAGACCGGGACCGTGTACGGGGTCGACTGGGTGGAGGTCACCGACCGCGACGCCCGCAGCCTCTCGGTGCGCAAGCAGTTCGCGGCGGGCGCCGTGACCCGGGCGCGCAAGCTGGAGGGCATGTGGTGGGCCGACGGCGGCGCCTACTTCGTCTCCTCCTACGCCCGTGAGGAGAGCCCGGGCGCCGCGCACGACGGGCAGGTGTGGTTCTACGACCCCAAGCGGCGCACGATCCGGCTCGTCGTCCTCATCGGGGTGAACGCCACCCCGGACGCCGAGGGCGGCTACGACGGCCCCGACAACATCACCGTCTCCCCGTACGGGGGCCTGGTCATCGCCGAGGACGGGAACGGGCTGCAACACCTGCTCGGGGCCACCGAGTCGGGCCGCGTCTACCCGCTGGCGCGCAACGAACTGAACATCGGCACGCCGGAGAAGCCGGAGTACTCCGAGTTCACCGGGGTCTGCTTCTCCCCGGACGGGCACACCCTGTACGCCAACATCCAGGAGCCGGGCATCATGCTGGCGATCACCGGCCCGTGGCGGCGCACCCCGCGCTGACGGGGGCCGGCAGCGCGCCGGCGGGGTCTACCAGGCCGTGGCCATCTCCGCGCGGGAGGCCGCGGCCCACTCCTCCAGGAGGAACTCGTACGCCTCCGAGGGCCACTCCCCGTCCGCCCAGGTCTCGACGAGGTGCCGTATCGCCTCGTTCGCCTCGGCGGCGGACGGGCGGGCGGGACCCGCGGGGCGGAGTGAAGTCTGCATGCCCCCAAGGCTACGGGTGGCCACTGACAGCCACCTCCGCATTACGCGTGGCATCGGTCACCCGGGCCGCCCGGGCCCGGGTGACCGGCGGCGGCACAGGCCCGCCCACCTGCTCAGAGTGCCTGGGAGGCCGGCTTGACCATCCCGCGCACTGTGCGGGACTTCACAAAGTCGCCCATGGCCGTCATCTCCCACTCGCCGGAGAACTGCTTGATCAGCTTGGCCATCATCACGCCGGTCTGGGGCTCGGCGCCGGTCAGGTCGAAGCGCACCAGCTCCTCGTCGGTCGCGGCGTCGATGAGCCGGCAGTAGGCCTTGGCGACCTCGGTGAACTTCTGGCCGGAGAAGGAGTTGACCGTGAAGACCAGGCCGCTGACCTCGGCGGGCAGCCGCCCGAGGTCGACGACGATCACCTCGTCGTCCCCGGCGCCCTCGCCGGTGAGGTTGTCGCCCGAGTGCTTGACCGAGCCGCCCAGGATCGAGAGCTTGCCGAAGTAGCAGGCGTCGACGAAGTCGCGCTGCGGGCCGTACGCGATGACCGACGCGTCGAGGTCGATGTCCCGCCCGCCGAACGCGGGCTCCCAGCCCAGACCCATCTTGACCTGCGAGAGCAGCGGGCGGCCGCCCTTGACGAGGGAGACCGTCTGGTTCTTCCGCAGGCTGACTCGGCCCTTGTCGAGGTTGATCTTCCCCGTGGCCGGGGGAGCGGAGGGCGCGGCCGGGGGCGCCGGGGGCATGGGAGGCGGGGTGACGGCGGCCGGAGCCGGCGGCGCGACCGGAGCGGGCACGGGCGCTGCGGGCACGGGCGCGGCGGCCGGTTCCTCGTCGACGGAGACCCCGAAGTCGGTGGCGATGCCCGCGAGCCCGTTGGCGTACCCCTGGCCGACCGCGCGCACCTTCCACACGCCGCCGCGCCGGTACACCTCGACGACCACCAGGGCCGTCTCCGTCCCGAGCCGGGGCGGGGTGAAGGTGGCGATCACCGCGCCGCCGGCCGCGTCCCGCACGGTGGCGGTGGGCTCGATGCCCTGGAAGCTCTGCCCGGCCGCGTCGGGGCTGGCCGTGACCACGATCCGCTCGATGCCGGGCGGCAGCGCGGCGGTGTCCACGGTGATCGAGTCCGGCGCCGCCCCGCCGCCGGACCGGTAGCTGACACCGGGGCCGGAGGGCTGGTTGTAGAAGATGAAGTCGGCGTCGGAGCGCACCTTGCCGTCCGCCGCGAGCAGCAGGCCCGACACGTCGAGCCGGACCGGGGCGGCCACGTCCACCGTCACGCGGGTGGTGTTGAGCGGCAGGTTGGAACCAGGGGTCATAGCGGTCATGCCGGGAGAACGACCGGCGCCGCTTTGCCGTTCCCTTACCCTCGGCGTGTTTTCAGCGCCGGTTGCGCGGGTGCTCGCGGGCCGTGCGCTCGTTGCCGAACTTGTAGGAACCGGTCCAGCGGGCCATCACCAGCTGGGCGTCCCCGGACTCCGCCTCGGCGAGGAACCGCTGCGCCCGGCCGCCCCGCAGGGTGGCCGCGGTGCGGCCCCGGTGCGTGATGACGACCGTGCCGTCGCCGTGTACCCCGTACGAGAATCCCTGTGCCCGCCCCATGGGGCCCAGCCTGCCCCGCCGGGGGCGGGGGCGGCAACGCGATTACCCGCGCCGCCCCCGCCGCCCCGCCCTCCGGCGGGCCCGCTCAGCCGCCGGTGACCCGGCGGGGGAGGGCCAGCGGGTTGGCCTCGCGCAGCTCCGGCGGGAGCAGCGCGTCCGGGACCGACTGGTACGCCACCGGGCGCAGCCAGCGCTCGATCGCCGTGCCGCCGACGGAGGTGGAGTGCGAGGTGGCCGCCGGGTAGGGGCCGCCGTGGTGCTGGGCGGGGGCCACCGCGACGCCGGTGGGCCAGCCGTTCACCACGATCCGCCCCGCCAGCCGGGTGACCTGCGAGATCAGTGCGGCCGCGGGGCCGGGGGCGCCCTCGGTCTCGGCCCGCGACAGCTGGAGCGTGGCGCTCAGGTTGCCTTCGAGCCGGTCCAGCACGGCGGCGGCCTCGTCGGGGCCGGAGTAGCGGACGACGACGGTCACCGGGCCGAAGCACTCCTCCAGGAGCACCTCGTACGGGCCGCCCTCCAGCAGCCGGGCCGCCGCGACGCTCAGGTGGCCCGCGCGGACGGTGTGCTCCCCGGCGGCGCCCGCGACGACGGGGGCGGTGACCCCGGGGAGCGCGGCCCGCTCGCGGACCCCGGCGACGAAGGCGTCCCGCATCCGGTGGTCGAGCAGCACCCCCGGTCCGGTCTGCCCGAGCCCCTTGGCGAGCGCGGCCGTGAGCAGGTCGCCGTCCGCGCCCTCGGGGACCAGGACCAGGCCGGGCTTCACGCAGAACTGTCCGACGCCCAGCGTGACGGAGGCGGCGAGCCCGGAGCCGATCTCCTCGGCGCGCTCGGCGGCGGCCGCCGGGGTGACCACGACGGGGTTGAGGGAGCCGAGCTCGCCGTGGAAGGGGATGGGCACCGGACGGGCGGCGGCCGCGTCGAACAGGGCCCGCCCGCCCCGGACGGAGCCGGTGAACCCGGCCGCGGCGACCAGCGGGTGGCGGATCAGCTCCAGGCCCGCGCCGAACCCGTGGACCACCGTCACCACCTCCTCCGGCAGCCCGCTCGCCACGGCCGCCCGGCGCAGCAGCGCACCGCACAGCTCGGAGGTGGCGGGGTGGTCGGGGTGGGCCTTGACCACCACGGGGCAGCCGGCGGCGAGGGCGCTCGCCGTGTCCCCGCCGGGCACCGAGAAGGCCAGCGGGAAGTTGGAGGCGGCGTAGACGGCGACCACCCCCAGCGGCACCTTGTAGCGGCGCAGTTCGGGGCGCGGCGGGGTGAGGGAGGGGTCGGCCCGGTCGATCCGGACGTCGAGGTAGGCGCCCTCCTCGACCACGTCGGCGAAGGACCGCAGCTGGCCGGTGGTGCGGGCGAGCTCGCCGGTGAGCCGGGCGGTGCCCAGCGCCGTCTCGGCGTCGGCGGCCTCCACGACCCGCGCGGCCGCCCCGTCGAGCAGATCGGCGGCGGCCCGCAGGAAGGCGGCGCGGGCGCCCGCGTCCGCCAGGGCGCCGCGCACGGCGTGGGCCGCCCGCACGGCCCGGTCCACGTCCGAGGCTGTGGCTTCCACCGCAACCCGTTCGCGCTGCTTCCCGGTGCGGGGGTCCACACTCCAGACTGGATTCGCCGTCATGGCCCGCTCCTCCTCGGATCGTTCAGTATTCTGAACGCCGTTCCGGTGGATGAATGATCACTTCTGCTGCGGACTCTAGGTTCCGCGTCCACCGGGTGACAAGAGGCATCAGAGCCGACCAGAGGGGAAGCAGGCGCATGACGACAGCTGAGACGGCCGGGACGGCCGGCCCTCCCGCACCGGCCGGGCCGGGACTCCCTCCGACGGCGCCGCCGGTCAAGTCGGCCGTGCGCACCGTCCTGCTGCTGGAGCACTTCGCGGCGCACCCGGGACTGCACAGCCTCGCCGACATCCAGAGCGACCTCTCCCTGCCCAAGTCCAGCCTCTACATGCTGCTGCGCACCCTGGTGAACCTGGGCTGGGTGGAGACCGACGCCACCGGGACCCGCTACGGCATCGGCGTCCGGGCCCTGCTCGTCGGCAGCTCCTACATCGACGGGGACGAGGTCGTCGCGGCGGCCCGGCCCAGCCTGGACCGGCTCTCCGACGACACCACCGAGACCATCCACCTGGCCCGGCTCGACGGGACCAGCGTCGTCTACCTGGCCACCCGGCCCTCCCGGCACTACCTGCGCCCCTTCACCCGGGTCGGGCGGCGGCTGCCCGTCCACTCGACCGCCCTGGGCAAGGCACTGCTGGCCACGCACACCGACGACGAGGTGCGCGCGCTGCTGCCGAAGCGGCTGGAGGCCGTCACGGAGCACACCATCACCGACCGGGAGCGGCTGGTGGAGGAGCTGGCGCTGGTCCGGGAGCAGGGCTACGCCGTGGACCGGGAGGAGAACACCCTCGGACTGCGCTGCTTCGGGGTGGCCGTCCCGTACCGGACGCCGGCCCGGGACGCGGTGAGCTGCTCGGTCCCGGTGGCCCGGCTGACGGAGGACCACGAGCGGACGATCAAGGCGGCGCTGTTCGAGGCGCGGGACCGGCTGTCGGTGGTGACGCGGCGCATGTGACGCGCCGGGTGCGCCTCCCCCACGCGGGGGAGGCGGTTCACCTTCGCGGGGGAGGTGGCGCGGAGCCGTGCACGGGACCGTTGACCCATGAGCACACGAGCCGTCCACGCGACGCACCCGATGAGCACGGCGCGGCCGCCGGTCCTCCCGCTGGGGACCGGGCGGCGCGTCCTGCGGGCCACCGCCCTCGCCGCCACCCTGCCCTACCTGACCATCAAGGCGGCCTGGCTGGCCGGGAGCCGGATCGGGATACCGGAGGGCAGCGTCCTGCTGAGGGCCGGGACGGCCCTGACCGTGGGCAACGCGATCACGCTCGCGATGGACGCCTGCGTGATCCTCCTGGTGCTGGTGCTCACCCGGCCGTGGGGCAGACGCGTGCCCGGCTGGCTGCTGACGCTGCCGGTGTTCACGGCCACGGGGCTGCTCACCCCGATCGTCCTCGGCTACCCGGCCCAGCTCGTCGTCAAGGCCCTGGGCCTGGGCGCCGGCGAGGCGGCCCGGGCGGCCCGGGAACCCTTCCTCGACTCCTGGGTGTTCGCGGTCGTCTACACCGGCTTCATCATCCAGGCGATAGCCCTGGCCGGACTGTTCGTCCCTTATGCGCGGGAGCGCTGGGGCAGGCGCCTGCAGGGCGCGCTCGGGCCGGGGCTCCCGTCGCCCACGGGGGTGGTGGCGGGAGCCGCGGCGCTGGCGGGCGCGGTGGCCGGAGCGGTCCAGCTGTACTGGGCCTTCGGCGGGACGGCCGGACTGCCCGCCGAGCGGGCGGCGGCGTACTCGGCGGAGACCGGCGTGGTCAGCGCGGCGCACGCGATATGCGCCTTCGCCGCCGTCACGGGGGCCGTGCTGCTGGCCCGGGGCGGAGCGGGCCGGGCGAGGTGGCCGCTGGCCCTCACCTGGATCGGCTCGTCGGCCGCGCTGGCCTGGGGGGCGTGGACCCTGATAGCCGTCCTGGGCGTGAACCTCGGCGAGGGCGAACCTTCCACCACCGTCTTCTTCCTGGCCTACGCTGACCAGATGATCACCGGGCTGCTGGCCGGGGCCGTCCTCGTCCGCCACCTCCGCTCCCGGGCGGAGGGCTGAGCCGGGGAGGCCGCGCGGGGACCGGCGGAGCCGGGGCGCTGACGGGGCCGGGGCGCTGACGGGGGAGAGGCGTGGACGGGGGAGGCATGGACGGGGGAAAGGGGGCGGCCGTGGGCCGGGCCGGTGGAGTCCGGGCGGTGCGGCCGGGGGCGTCGCTGCGGCGGGGGACCGGGCTGCTGGTGGGGGCGCGGGCCCGGCTGCGGTGGGTGCACCTGATACTCGGCGGGGCCCTGCTCATGCCGTACCTGCTGCTCGCCCAGGTCGGGGTGGGCGCGGCGGCCGGCGGGGTCAACGTGCTGGCCTCCTTCCCACTGACCCTGCTGTCCTACGCGGTCTCGCTGCCCCTGATCGCGGTGACCGGGGTGTTCGGGCTGGTCCGGCCGCTGTCGGTGACGGCCGTACGGGTCCTGACCGGGGTGCCGGGGGACCTGCTCGCGGACGGCCCGGCCCGGTCCTGGGGGGCCCGCTGGCGGGCCTCGGCCTGGTGGACCCTGCACCTGGGCATCGGGGCCGTGGTCAGCGGGATGACCCTCGCGGTGCCGCCCCTGGGGCTGGTCCTGATCGTCCTGCCGTTCTCCGGGGCCCTGCGGGCCTCGGTGTGGGGCGCGGGCGGGTTCGGCGCCTGGGCCGAACCCTGGCTCTCCCCCCTGATCGGGGCCGCGCTGCTGACCGCGCTCGCCGCCGTCTGCGCCGGGGCGGGGGCCCTGCTGGCCCGGCTCGCACCCGTGCTGCTCGGGCCCACCGCTGCCGACCGGCTGGCCGCCGCCGAGGAACGGGCCGCCGACCTCGCCGTCCGCAACCGGCTGGCCCGCGAGCTGCACGACGCCGTGGGGCACGCCCTGAGCGCCGTCACCCTCCAGGCGGGGGCCGCCCGGCGGGTCCTCGACCGGGACCCCGAGTTCGTCCGTGAGGCGCTCGCCGCGATCGAGGAGACCACCCGGCGCACCGTCGGCGAGCTCGACGCCGTCCTCGGCCTGCTGCGCGACGGCGACCCCGCCCGCGCCGACGCCATGCCCGCCCCGACCCTGGCCGGCGACCTCGACGGACTGCTGGCCCGCACCCGGGCCGGCGGCACCGTCCTCACCGCCGAGCAGGACCCCGGCCCCTCCGGGGACTGGACGCAGCTCCCGGCGATCGCCTCCCGCGAGGCGTACCGGATCGTCCAGGAGGGCCTGAGCAACGCCCTGCGCCACGGCGCCGGCCCCATCACCCTGCTGCTCCGCGTCCACACGTCCGAAGGCCACCGCGAACTGGAGATCACCATGACCAACCCGCCCGCCCAGCCCCCGCCCGCCCACGACGGCGCGCGGCGCACCACCGGCGGCCGCGGGCTGCACGGCGCCGCCGAGCGGGCCGCCCTCCTCGGCGGCCGCGTCGAGGCCGGCCCCCACGGCGAGCACTGGCGGCTGCGGGCGGTCCTGCCGCTGGGCGCCGCCCCGGTCACGGGCGGCGGGCGATGAGCCGGCCGCCGCTGCGCGTGGTCATCGCCGACGACGAGCGGATGGTCCGCACCGCCCTGCGGGTCATCCTGGACGCCGAGGCCGACCTGGAGGTGGTCGGCGAGGCCGCCACCGGCGCCGAAGCCGTCTCCCTGGTGCGCTCCCTGGCCCCCGACGTCGTCCTGATGGACGTGCGGATGCCCGAGATCGACGGCATCCGGGCCACCGAGCAGATCCTCGCCACCATGGCCGGCCCGCCCAGGATCGTCGTCGTCACCACCTTCGAGAACGACGCCTACGTCTACGACGCGCTGCGGGCCGGCGCGGCCGGCTTCCTCCTCAAGCGCGCCGACCCGGACGAGCTGATCGGCGCCGTCCGGCTCGTCGCCCGCGGCGACTCCCTCCTCTTCCCGGCGGCCGTCCGTACCCTGGCCGCCGCCCACACCGCGGCCGCCCCGCCGCCCCCCGCCTGGGCGGCCCGGCTCACCGACCGGGAGGCCGACGTCCTGCGCCTGATGGCCACGGGACTGTCCAACCACGAGATGAGCGAGCACCTCGGCGTCGGCCCGCAGACCGTCAAGACGCACGTGGCCGCCGTCCTCGCCAAAACGGGCTCCCGCGACCGCACCCAGGCCGTCATCGCCGCTTATGAAGGGGGCTTCCTCATGAAGAAAGCCTGAGAACCCCGCCACAATCGGGGCAGAGCGGAACGTCCGGGGCCACCGGGACGTCCTTCCGGGAGATGAACAAGACGATCAGGCGTGCGTCGGTCTTCTGTCTGCTTCTGGTGCTGGCCCTCTTGGTGCGGGTCACCTGGGTGCAGGCGTACCAAGGCCAGGCCCTCGCAGACGACAAGAACAACCGCCGCAACCTCATCGGGCAGTACGAGAACCCGCTGGGCAACATCATCGTGGGCGGGACGGCGATCACCGGATCGACGAAGACGGCCGGCAAGGACTTCGGGTACAAGCGCACCTACACCGACGGCCCCCTCTACGCGCCGATCACCGGCTACAGCTCCCAGGCCTTCGGCACGAGCATGCTGGAGGGCGTCTACAAGAACGTCCTCAACGGCTCCGACAGCCGGCTGAAGACGGTGATGGACATCCTCACCAACAAGCGGGCCGACCCGGGCAACGTGCTGACCACCATCGACAAGGACGTGCAGAAGGCCGCCTACGACGCCCTCGACGGCAAGCAGGGGGCCGCCGTGGCCATCGACCCGGCGACCGGGCAGATCCTCGCCGTGGTCAACAACCCCTCCTACGACCCGGGCCGGATCTCGGGCGCCGGCGACCAGGCCGCCTGGGACGAGCTCTCCGCCGACAAGGGCAAGGCCATGGAGAACGTGGCCCTGCGCAAGCCCCAGGCCCCCGGCTCCACCTTCAAGCTGGTGACCCTGGCCGCGGCGATCGAGAACGGGCTCGTCTCGAGCATCGACCAGCCGACCGGGGTCCCCGGGAACTACACCATCCCCGGCACCCGGACGAAGCTGCCCAGCGAGGCGGGCGACGAGGCCTGCAACAACGTCTCCGCCCGCACCGCCCTCAAGCTGTCCTGCAACAACGTCTTCGCGGAGCTGGCCTCCAAGCTCGGCCAGGACAAGATGCGGGCCATGGCCGAGAAGCTCGGCTTCAACACCCAGATCGACACCCCGGTCCGCACCAACCCGCCGAGCAAGTACCCGACGAAGAAGCTCTCCGTCGACCAGGTCGCGCAGACGGGTATCGGCCAGTTCGACGTCCAGGCCACCCCGCTCCAGATGGCCATGGTGACCTCCGCCATCGAGAACGGCGGCAAGCTCGTCGCCCCGCACATGGTCTCCGAGGTGACCGACTCGGGCGGCACCGTGCTGGAGAGCTTCAAGGAGCCCAAGAGCCAGCAGGTCATGAGCGCCAGGACCGCCTCGATGCTCCAGGACGCCATGCGCACCGTCGCCACCGACGGCGGCGGCAAGCCCGCGCAGGTGGCGGGCGCCGAGGTCGGCGGCAAGACGGGCACCGCCCAGCGCGGTGTGAACAACAACATCCCGCCGCTGGCCTGGTTCACCTCCTACGGAAAGGCGGGCGGCAAGCAGATCGCCGTGGCCGTCATGATCGAGAACTCGGACACCGACCGCTCCGAGATCGGCGGCGGCAAGCTCGCCGCTCCCATCGCCCAGAAGATGATGGCGGCGTGGCTGAAGAAGTAGCCACCGCCTGAAGGGCCGCCGCGCGCCGGGAACCGACGGGGTTCCCGGCGCGTTCCCCTTCCCATGATCAGGACCGCACTCCCCGAAGACCTGGACGCCATCGCCGCCCTGCACACCCGGGCGCGCGCCACCTACTACCGGGGCCGCATCCCCGAGCAGGCCTACGCGGGCGAGGCCGAACTGGCCCGCTCCCGCGAGGGCTGGACCCGCGCGGTGAACCGGTCCGAGACGGAGGGCCGGGTCTTCTGCGCCGAGCGGGACGGGGAGATCACCGGGGTGGCCGCCTTCCTCACCGCCGGCGGCGAGACCACCCTCACCCAGCTCCACGTGGACCCCGCCCACTGGCGCCGGGGCACCGGGGCCGCCCTGCACGCCGCCTGCCTCGCCGCCTGGCGCCGGGCCGGCGTGGAGCGGGTCCGCCTGGAGGTCTACGAGCACAACCTGCGCGCCCAGGCCTTCTACGCCTCCCACGGCTGGCGCCCCGACCCCTCGGCCGTCCCCGCCGGCTCCCACCGCACGCTGTGGCTGGAGGTGGGGGAGGCCTCGGGGGATTGAGGGGCCTCCGGAGAATCGGCGGCGTCCGGGGAATGAGACGGTCCGGTGAATGGTTGAACCACAAACCGTTTCGCCCGGCGAAACCCCGCCCCACCCCCACCCGGAACCCGGAGAGAAGAAGGATCATGCGCGTCGAGATTTGGAGCGACATCGCCTGCCCCTGGTGCTACATCGGAAAGGCCCGTTTCACCAAGGGCCTGGCCGAGTTCGCGCACCGCGACGAGGTGGAGGTCGTCTACCGCTCCTTCGAGCTCGACCCGGGCAGCGCCAAGGGCGTCACCGCGCCGGTCCTGGAGATGCTCGCCCGCAAGTACGGCCGCACGCTGGAGGAGGCGCGCGGCATGGAGGAGCACGTCGCCGCCAGTGCCCGCGCCGAGGGGCTGGAGTACCGGACCGACGGCCGCGACCACGGCAACACCTTCGACATCCACCGCCTCCTGCACCTGGCCGCCGCCCGGGGCCGGCAGGTGGAACTCCTCGACCTCGCCTTCCGGGCCAACTTCGCCGAGGAGCGGTCCGTCTTCGACGCGGAGGTGCTGCTCGCCCTCGCGGTGGAGGCCGGACTGGACGAGGCCGAGGCCCGCGCCGTCCTCGCCGACGACTCCGCCTACGCCGCCGAGGTCCGGGCCGACGAGCGCGAGGCGGCCGAACTGGGTGCCAACGCCGTCCCGTTCTTCGTCCTCGACCGCCGCTACGGCATCTCCGGCGGCCAGCCCGCCGAGGTGTTCACGCAGGCCCTGGAGCAGGCCTGGGCCGGACGCGAACTGCCCGAACTGGCTGCCGGCGCCGAGGCCTGCGAGCCCGACGGGGCCTGCGCCGTCCCGCAGGCCTGACCCGTCGCCCGTGCCCCGGGGCGCCCGCGTACCTCCCGTACCGGGCGCCCCGCGGCCGTGACCGTACGGCCCGGCCCGCTCGGCGCGCCCGTCGCGCGGCCCGGCCGTAGGCTGGACGTGCGCGCGCGGGGCGGGCGCCTCCACCCGTTCGCGGCGCGCCAGTTCGCTTCGGTTTCAACCAGCTCGGGGAAACGACTCCTTTGCGGAAGGAGACCCCGATGTCCGCCAGAAAGCGCACGTCCGCCGCCTCCGGGGCCGCCGCCACGGCGGACGGCCAGGAACAGCTCCTCGCCTCGGCCAAGCAGTACATCCGCACCCACGGGTCCGGTTTCCTCAAGGACCCCAACATCTCCTCGATCGGCATCGGCTACCGGGAGACGAAGGGCAGGCGGACCAAGGAACTCACCCTCCAGTTCACCGTCGACGCCAAGGTGACCCCGGAGGGCATGGCCCCCCTGAACACCACGCAGATCCCCCCGGTCATCGACCTCGGCGGCGGCCGGACCCTGCGCACCGACGTGATCGAACGCAGCTACCAGCCGCACTTCCTCGTCGTTCCCGAGGCGCAGACCCCGGAGCGGCAGAAGCGCGTCGACCCGGTCCGCCCCGGAGTGAGCGTCAGCAGCGTCCACCTGCACGCGGGCACCCTAGGCTGCGTCGTCTTCGACAAGAACGACGGCGCCACCTGCATGCTCAGCAACTGGCACGTGCTGAACGGCCGCGACGGCACGACGGGCGACGAGGTCATCCAGCCGGGAACGGACGACGACAGCCGGTTCGCCGCCAACCGCCTCGGCGTCCTGCGCCGCGCCCACCTCGGCACCGCCGGCGACTGCGCCGTCTCGACCATCACCGAACGCGGCGTCGACCCCGGCATCCTCGGCCTCGGCGTCACACCCAAGCAGCTGGGGGAGCCGCACATCGACGACAAGGTCGTCAAGTCCGGCCGTACCACCGGCGTCACGCACGGCATCGTCACCCGCCCGTTCGCCAAGGTCCGCGTCCCCTACGGTCCGCTGATCGGGACCAAGGAGATCGAGTGCTTCGAGATCGGCCCGGACCCCCGCCACCCCGCAGCCGGCGGGGAGATCAGTACGCACGGCGACTCCGGTTCGGCCTGGATGTTCAAGACGCGGTCCGGCCGGCCCTCGGACGTACTGGCCGGCCTGCACTTCGGCGGCGAGGACGAGTCCGACCCCGTGGACCGGGCGCTGGCCTGCTTCCCGCGCGCCGTCTTCGAACAGCTGAAGATCACCCTGGACCCGCCGGCCGTGGCCTCCCCGGAGTCCCTGACCGCCGGGTACGACCCCGGGTTCCTCTCCGTGCCGGTGCCCACCCCCTCGCTCAACCCCTCGATCAAGGACACCGCCGTACGGATCGACGGCTCCGAGGTGATCCCGTACACCCACTTCTCACTGGCGCTGAGCAAGCCGCGGCGCTTCGCGATCTGGGTGGCCTGGAACATAGACGGCGGTGCGCTCAAGGCCCTGAACCGCAAGGGGATCGACTTCGTCAAGGACCCGCGCGTGCCGGCCGGCGACCAGGTCGACAACGCCCTGTACAAGGGCGCCGCCAACCGGCTCGACCGCGGCCACATCGCCCGCCGCGCCGACCTCTGCTGGGGTCCGCTGCCCGAGGCCCAGAAGGCCAACCACGACTCCTTCTTCTACACCAACATCACTCCGCAGATGGACGACTTCAACCAGAGCAAGCGCAACGGCCTCTGGGGAAGGCTGGAGGACGCGGTGTTCGAGGACGTCGACGTCGACCACCTCAAGGTGAGCGTCTTCGGCGGGCCGGTCTTCCAGGACGACGACCGGGAGTTCCGCGGCGTGCGGATCCCCCGCGCGTTCTGGAAGGTCATCGCCTTCTCCGAACAGGGCACGTTCAAGGCCAAGGCGTTCCTGCTGGCGCAGAACCTGGTCCTCCCCGAGTCCCTCGAACTGGACGAGTTCCGCGTGTTCCAGGTCAAGGTCGACGAGATCCAGAAGCAGGCCCACATCCGCTTCCCCGCCGTGATGACCGCCGCCGACACCCTCGTGGTCCCGGAGTCGCTGGAGGAGCGGCAGCCGTTGGAGAGCCTGGCGGACATCGACTGGAGCTAGGCCGTCCCTTTCGGAACCGGCCTACCGCCAGGCCGCCGAGGCCGCCTCCACCGCCGCCTCGGGGTCCGCCGACAGGGCCGACGCCAGGGCGCGCAGCGACGCCGCCACCGCCTCCCGCGAGGCCGCCGGGCCGTAGTGGTTGACCCGCACCATCTCCTGGGCGAGCGCCCCGCCGCCCGCCGCGAGCGGGGCCGAAGCGTCCGCCGCCAGGGCCTTGGCCACCACGGCCGAGGCGTCCGGCACGCGCAGCGTGGTCGCCACCGGGGCGGCCTGCGCCGGATCCCCGACCCACGGGGCCAGGCCGAGCGCGGCCGCGCCCGCCCGGGTGGCCCGGGCCGCCGCCGCGTGCCGGCCGTGCACGCCGGCCAGGCCCTCCTCCGCGATCCGGTCCAGGCAGGCCTCCAGCGCCAGCATCTCCAGCTGCGCCGGGGCGTGCGGGAGCGTCCTGCGGCCCCCGTCGATCCAGCGCTCCTTCCAGTCCAGCAGGGAGAGGTACGAGCGCCGGGGCGCGGCCGGGTTGGCCGCGAACCGCTCCCACGCCCGCTCGCTCACCGACACCGCCGAGACCCCCGCCGGGCCGCCCATGGCCTTCTGCCCGCCGATCACGCACAGGTCCACGCCCCACGCGTCCGGCAGCAGCGGCTCGGCACCCACCGAGGCCACCGCGTCCAGCATGAACAGCGCCCCGTGGGCCCGTACGGCCTCGCCGATCTCCGCGACCGGGTTGGTGTTGCCGGTGGCCGCCTCGGCGTGCACCAGCGAGACGAAGTCGATCTGCGGGTGCTCCGCCAGCGCGCGGGCCACCTGCTCGCCGCTCACCGCCGTGTCGAAGGGCACCGCCAGGTCCACCACCTCCGCCCCGGCGTCGCGCAGCCAGTTGCCGAACGTGGTCCCGTACGGGCCGGTGACGACGTTCAGCGCCGTCGAACCGGGCCGCGCCCCCGAGCGGATGCAGCCCTCCAGCGGCAGCAGGGCCTCGCCCTGGGTGATCACCACGTCGTGCCGGGTGTCCAGCAGCCGCGCGACCCCCCGCTCGACGGCGGCGAAGCGCTCGGCGGTCAGCGGCGGAAGGTCCAGCAGGGGGTGGGTCACGGCGGTGCTCTCTTCGTCCGGGGTCTCCGGCCGAGCCTACCCAGCGCGCACGTACAGTGCGGACATGAGTGATCACGATGGTGTGCTCCATGTGAAGGGACGCGTGCTCGTCGGGCCCCACGAGGTCCGCGACGAGCTCTGGGTCGTCGGCGGACGGATCTCCTACGAGCGGCCGGCCGCCGCCCGCGAGGTCACCACGGTCACCGGCTGGGTCCTGCCGGGACTGGTCGACGCGCACTGCCACGTCGGCCTCGACGCCCACGGCCCGGTCGACGCCGCGACGGCCGAGCGGCAGGCCCTCACCGACCGGGACGCCGGCACCCTCCTCATCCGCGACGCGGGCTCCCCCTCCGACACCCGCTGGATCGACGACCGCGAGGACCTCCCGAAGATCATCCGCGCGGGCCGGCACATCGCCCGGACCCGCCGCTACATCCGCAACTACGCCCACGAGATCGAGCCGCCGCAGCTCGTCGAGTACGTGGCCCGAGAGGCCCGGCGCGGCGACGGCTGGGTCAAGCTCGTCGGCGACTGGATCGACCGCGAGGCCGGCGACCTGACGGCCTGCTGGCCGCGCGCCGAAGTGGAGGCGGCCATCGCCGAGGCGCACCGGCTGGGCGCCCGGGTCACCGCGCACTGCTTCGCGGAGGACTCGCTGCGCGACCTCGTCGAGGCGGGCATCGACTGCGTCGAGCACGCCACCGGGCTCACCGAGGACACCATCCCCCTCTTCGCCGAGCGCGGGGTCGCGATCGTCCCCACCCTCGTCAACATCGCCACCTTCCCGAACCTGGCGGCGGGCGGCGAGGCCAAGTTCCCCCGCTGGTCGGCGCACATGCGCAGGCTCCACGAGCGCCGCTACGACACCGTCCGCGCGGCCTGGGACGCGGGCGTCGGGGTCTACGTCGGCACGGACGCGGGCGGTTCGCTGCCGCACGGCCTGGTCGCCGCCGAGGTGCAGGAGCTCGTGAAGGCCGGGATCCCGGCCCTCGACGCCCTCTCGGCCACGGCCTGGGCGGCCCGCGCCTGGCTCGGCCGGCCCGGCCTGGCCGAGGGCGCCCCCGCCGACCTGGTGGTCTACGGCTCCGACCCGCGCGAGGACGTACGGGTGCTGGCGCGGCCGGAACGGGTGGTCGTGGACGGGGCGGTCCGCGCCTGACCGGCCCGGCCGCACGGGGTTGACGGGCCGTGACGCGACGGCCCCGTCAGTCGTTGGAGACGGCCGAAATGCGGTGGTGGCGACGGCGGTTATGAGACATGAGGGAACTCATGTGCCGTGTGAGGCGCGACAAATCGAATACACGCATGGAAACCACCCGTTGGGGTGAACTCACGGCAGGTGGCTGTCCGTTCACTCACAGTGCGTAAAGATTTCGAGCGTCGAAGCCGTCGGCCGCGCGATGTCCCCCATTGGCGCCGCGACGGCACCCATCTCACCGGGGGTTCCACCACCTTGAACAGCAACACCTTCCGCCTGCCCGCGGCCGTTCTGCTCGCCACGGGGGCGGTGGCCCTGCTCGCCGCGCCCCCCGCCCTCGCCACGGACGGCGGCAGCGCGGACCGGGGCGGCTCCGGAGCCGTCGTCCTGCGCACCGGACTGGACGTGGGCCTGCTCAACAAGGCCGTGCACGTACCGCTGAAGGCCACCCTCAACGAGGTCAGCGCGCCCGCCGCGGCCGAGAAGACGGCCCTCACCGTGACCCTCGACGGAGCCGAGCAGGGACAGCCGGTGAACGTCCTCAAGGCGGACGTCGCCACCGCCAAGGCCACCGCCGACGAGACCGGCGCCCGGGCCGAGGCCAACCTCGCCCACGCCCGGGTGCACGTCCCGGGCCTTCCGCTGCTCTCCCTCATCGAGGTGGAGAAGGTCACCTCCAAGGCCGTCTGCGAGCCCGGCAGGCAGCCGGTCGCCACCTCCGACGTCCTCGGCACCGTCACCGCGCTCGGCAAGAAGGTCACCCTGACGGCCGGCGGCCCCACCAAGGTCGAGGTCCCGGGCGTCGGCCTGGTCTCCCTGGAGCTCTCCGGTACGCAGACCACCTCCACCACCGCCGCCGCGGCCGCGCTCCGCCTGAAGGTGTCGGTGAACCCGCTGAACCTGGGCGTGGCCCAGGTCGAGGGCGAGGTCGTCCTGGCGGAGGCGCACTGCGTGTCCCCGAAGACCGCCGCCAAGCCCCCGGCGAAGCCGGACGTGAAGCCGGACGTGAAGCCGCAGACCGCCGTCGTCTCCGGCTCGACCCAGGCCAACCTCGCCGAGACCGGGGCCGGTCCGCTCACCCCGTGGGTCGCGGGCGGCGCGCTGCTCCTCCTCGGCGCCGGCGCGGGAGCCCTCGTCCTGACCCGTCGGCGCCGCGCCTCCTGACGGGACCCCGGGCCCGGTGCGGGTCCCGGTCAGCGGGTCGCGCGGGTCAGTCCCTGACCGGTCGCGCCCCGCGAGGTCACGGCCGAGGTGACCTCCTTGTCCACCCGGGCGTACTCGGCCCGCTTGGCGGCCGGCGCGCCGGCGCCGTCCGCCTCCGCACAGGAGGCGCAGACGACGCGGAACGGCGGCCCCATGTCCGAGTACTGGGTGAGGTATTCGGCCTTGACCACCTCCCAGCGGCCCGGATGCGCGGCCGCCGGGGCGAAGGTGAAGCGGGGGACGGACGACATGTTGCCGCGCGCCTTCTCCGTCTCGTAGAAGCTGGCGATCTGGTCGCCCATGCCGTAGACGACCCAGGTGCCGTTGATCTTCTCGTAGGGCTGCGGGACGTGGTTGTGCGTGCCGAGGATCAGATCGACGTCGGGGAGGCCGTCCGCCCCGCGCGAGGCGGTCAGCGCCTGCGCCAGCTCCTTCTGCTGCTGGTCGGGCGCGGTCTGCCACTCGGTGCCCCAGTGGACGCTGAGGACGACGACGTGCGCGCCGGCCGCCCGGGCCGCGCGGGCGTCGGCGATGATCCGCCCCTGGTCGATGAGGTTCACGGCCCAGGGCTTGTCGGCCGGGAGCGGGATCCCGTTCGTGCCGTACGTGTAGTCCAGCTGGGCGACCTTCGCCCCGCCGGCGGAGAGCAGCGCCGGGGCCTTGGCCTCCTCGGCCCGGCGGGCCGACCCCACGTGCTTGAGGCCGACGCGGTCGAGGTGGTCCAGGGTGCGGGAGAGCCCGTCGAAACCGTCGTCGAGGGTGTGGTTCGAGGCGGTGGAACAACTGTCGTACCCGGCGTCCTTGAGGGCGTCGGCCAGTTGGTGGGGGGCCTTGAAGGCGGGGTAGCCGGTGTAGGGGCCGCCGGGCTTTCCGTACGGTATCTCGTGGTGGCATATCGCCAGGTCGGCGGCGGACACGAGGGGCTTGACGCCGGCGAGTATCTTCCGGAAGTCGTACCCGTCGCCGCCGGCGTCGTCCGCGGCCCGCTGGATGATGGACGGGTACGGGATGATGTCGCCGGTCGCGACGAGCGTGAACGGCTTCCCGTCCGGGACGGCCTTCCCGCCCGGGTTCCGCTCGCCCTGGAGGCGCTGCTCGGTGGTGGCCGTGCCCTTGTCGAGCAGGGTGGGTACCGCGTACACCGCGCCGCCGACCACCCCCACGACCAGCAGCCCCATGGTTACGCGCGTCGCCGCCCTCATGTCCCGTCCCCCGTTTGCCGATCGACCTGCCCCGCCATGCTAGGCCGTCTCTTCCGGACCTTGCTCCCCCAGCTACCGCTGGGAGGTACCCCCAGACCCGCGCCGCCCGGCACCGCACCTCGCCGCCTTGGCCGGGCGCCAAGTACGTCCAGTACTCCGGCGCCCAGCCAAGGCGCCGATGCACGGCACCGAACGACGCGGGCTTTACCGGCAAGATCCGAAAGAGACGCCCTAGGCGCGGCCCGCCGCGCGCGCCCTCCGGGGGGGGAGCCCCCGGGAAACCCCGCCCCCCGTTACGGCGCGGCCAGCGCGAGGGCGTGGTCCAGGGCCTGGAGGAGGCGGCCCGTCGTCGCCCGGTCCCGTACCGCCAGCCGCAGCCACGACGCGTCCAGCCCCGGGAACGTGTCCCCCCTGCGCACCGCGAAGCCCAGCGCCCGCAGCCGCGTGCGGACCTCCGCCGCGCCGGGGATCCGGACCAGCACGAACGGTCCCTCCGCCACCCCCGAGACCGTGACCTCCTCGAACTCCGCCAGCCCCGCCAGCAGGTGCGCCCGGTCCACCGCGATCCGCCGGGCCGCCGCCTCCGCCTCCTCCAGCGCCTCGGGCGACACACAGGCCTCCGCCGCCACCAGCGCCGGCGTCGACACCGGCCACAGCGGCTGCGCCGCCGCCAGCTTCGCGATCACCTCCGGCTCGGCCAGCACGTAGCCGATCCGCAGCCCCGCCAGCCCCCACGTCTTCGTCAGGCTCCGCAGCACCACCAGCCCCGGCACGTCCATCCGTCCGGCCAGAGCCTCCCGCTCGCCCGGCACCGCGTCCATGAACGCCTCGTCCACGACCAGGGTCCGTCCCGGCCGGGCCAGCGCGGCCAGCGTCGCCGCCGGGTGCAGGACCGACGTCGGGTTGGTGGGGTTGCCCACCACCACCAGGTCCGCCTCCTCCGGCACCGCCGCCGGGTCCAGCCGGAACCCGTCCTCGGCCCGCAGCACCACCCGCTCCACCCGGTGCCCGGCGTCCCGCAGGGCCGCCTCCGGCTCGGTGAACTGCGGGTGCACCACCACCGGCCGCTGCGCGTCCAGCGCCCGCGCGATCAGCACGAACGCCTCCGCCGCCCCCGCCGTCAGCAGCACCCGCTCGGCCGGCAGCCCGTGCCGCCGGGCCACGGCGGCCCGCGCCGCCCGGCCGTCCGGGTACGCCGCGAGGTCCCCGAGGGAGGCCGCGATCCGCTCCTTGAGCCACGCCGGCGGCGTGTCCGACCGTACGTTCACCGCGAGGTCCACGAGCCCGTCGCCCGCGTCGGCCACCTCCGCGTCCCCGTGGTGGCGCAGGTCGTGCTCCTCGACGGTGGCCACCGCGCAGGTCGCCGCCATCGAACGCCGCTTGGGCACGAGGAGCTCCCCGCCCCCCGCGAGCGCCGCCGCCTCCGCGACCGAGGCCGTCCCGGTGGCCTCCCGCACGGCCGGTGAGGGGTGCGGGACGGCGATCCGCGCGAGCTCCTCGGCGGGGTAGCCCACCAACGGCACGCCGAAACGTTCCGCCGCGCCCGCGATCCCCGGCTCCGGCGTCTTCGAGTCCACCGTCGCCAGCGCCGTCACCGCCCCGGCGGTCAGCCCGGCCCCGCGCAGGGTCTCCTCGATCAGCGCGCAGACCTCCGCCACGGAAACCCCCGCGCGTCCGCCGACCCCGACCACCAGCCGTGTCACGTACTCGCCCACCGGGGTCCTCCCTCCGTACTGGTGTCCGTCGTCTGTCGTCTGTCGTCATCACCGTGACCCCCGCCGCCCGCGCGGCGGAAGTGCGCGAGGCGCCGCCAGTAGGTATCCAGGGGCACATGGCGCTGATCGTGGCTCTGGGCGCGTTCCTGATGACGCTGGCGGGCGGGTGGACGGCCCAGCGCGTCACCGACCGCCGCCACCTCGTACTGGGGCTGGCCGGCGGGCTGATGCTCGGCGTCGTCGGCCTGGACCTGCTCCCGGAGGCCCTCCACGCCGCCGGCCGGGAGGTCTTCGGCGTCCCGCTCGCCCTGCTGCTGTTCGTGGCCGGCTTCCTCGTGGCCCATGTCGTGGAACGCCTGCTCGCGGTGCGGCAGGCCGCGCACGGCGGGAGCAACGGCGCGGGTCACGGGCACGACCACGGTGGCCGCGTCCCGCAGGTCGGGCTCACCGCCGCCGCGGCGATGGTCGGCCACAGCCTCGCCGACGGGGTCGCCCTCGGCGTCGCCTTCCAGGTCGGCGGCGGGATGGGCGTGGCCGTCGCGCTCGCCGTCATCACCCACGACTTCGCCGACGGGTTCAACACGTACACCCTCACCCGGCTGTACGGGAACGCCCGCCGCAAGGCCCTGATGATGCTCTTCGCCGACGCCGCGGCCCCCGTCGTGGGCGCCGCGTCCACCGGGCTGTTCACCCTTCCGGAGGAACCCCTCGGGGCGTACCTCGGATTCTTCGGCGGGGTGCTGCTGTACCTGGCGGCGGCCGAGATCCTGCCCGAGGCGCACCACCGGCACCCCGCCCTGTCCACGCTGATGTGCACGGTGGGCGGGGTGGCCGGGATCTGGCTGGTGGTCGGGCTCGCGGACTGAGCGGACCGGCCCCTGCGGGGTCACGGGCGGGCCGCTGCGGCCGCCGCGAAGTCCGCCGCGGCCGAGGCGAACCGGGAGGCCACGGACGGCTGCGCCGCCCAGTGCGTGTGCAGGTAGCTGGCGTGCACGTTCCCTTGGACGAAGCCCTCGACGCGGCGCTCGGGGTGCGTGAACCCCCAGGCCGGACGGGCCCCGGCGCCCGGCTCGACCACCGTCCGGTGGAACTCGTGGCCCCGCAGCCGGGTGCCGGTGGCCGCGAGCGGGCTGTCCGACACCGCCACCGCCTCCCGGTAGCCGAGCGTGAGCCGCTCCGACATCCGGGCGTCGGCGTCGAGCACCCCGCACATGGGCTTCCCGTCCAGCGACCGCGCCAGGTAGAGCAGCCCGGCGCACTCCGCCGCGACCGGGCCGCCGGCCGCGGCGAAGGCGGCGACGGCCGCGCGGAGCGGCTCGTTGGCCGACAGCTCCGGGGCGTAGACCTCGGGGAACCCGCCGCCGATCACGAGGCCGGCGGTGCCGGGCGGGAGCGCCTCGTCGTTCAGCGGATCGAACGTGACGACCTCCGCGCCGGCGGCGCGCAGCAGTTCCGCGTGCTCGGCGTACGAGAACGTGAACGCGGGGCCTCCGGCCACGGCGATGAGAGGCCCCCCACCCCGCCCCTTCCCGTTGGGGGCACCCCCGGACGAGGCCGGACCGGGCGACCACGCCTCGCACGCCAGCGGCGGGGCCGTACGGGCCAGCGCCAGCAGGGCGTCCAGGTCGCAGCCCTGGCGGACCTGGTCCGCCAGGGCCGCCACCGCCGCCAGCGCGTCGGCGCGCCGTTCCGCCACCGGGACCAGGCCCAGGTGCCGGGACGGGGTCGCCACCTGCGGAGCCCGCCGCAGGACGCCGAGGACCGGCATGCCGGCCTCCTCCAGGGCCTCCCGGAGCATCGCCTCGTGCCGGTCGGAGCCCACCTTGTTCAGGATCACCCCGCCGAGCCGCACCTGCGGGTCGAACGAGGCGAAGCCGTGCACCAGCGCCGCCACCGACCGGGACTGCGAGGACGCGTCGACCACCAGCACCACCGGCGCCCGCAGCAACTTCGCCACCTGCGCCGTCGACGCCAGCTCGCCCCGCCCCGCGGCCCCGTCGTAGAGCCCCATCACGCCCTCGACCACCGCGAGGTCGCACCCGGCGGCCCCGTGCGCGAACAGCGAGGCCACCAGCTCCGGCCCGCACATGAACGCGTCGAGGTTGCGCCCCGGCCGGCCCGTGGCCAGCGCGTGGTAGCCGGGGTCGATGTAGTCGGGCCCGGCCTTGTGCGGGGACACGGCCAGGCCGCGCTCCGCGAAGGCCGCCATCAGGCCCGTCGCCACGGTGGTCTTGCCGCTGCCGGAGGACGGCGCGGCGATGACCAGCCGCGGCACAGTGGACGAGATCACCACTCGATGCCCTTCTGGCCCTTCTGGCCGGCGTCCATCGGGTGCTTGACCTTGGTCATCTCGGTGACCAGGTCCGCGAACTCCACCAGCTTCTCGGGGGCGTTGCGGCCGGTGATGACCACGTGCTGGGTGCCGGGGCGGCCCCGGAGCACCTCGATCACCTCGTCCACGTCGATCCAGCCCCAGTGCATCGGGTACGCGAACTCGTCGAGCACGTACAGCCGGTGCGTCTCGGCCGCCAGATCGCGCTTGACCTGCTCCCAGCCCTCCTTCGCCGCCTGCTCGTTGTCGAGCTGCGCGTCGCGCTGGACCCAGGACCAGCCCTCGCCCATCTTGTGCCAGACGACGGAGCCGCCCTCACCGGAGGCGCCCAGCACCTTCAGCGCGTTCTCCTCGCCGACCTTCCACTTCGCCGACTTGACGAACTGGAACACCCCGATCGGCCAGCCCTGGTTCCAGGCGCGCAGCGCCAGCCCGAACGCGGCCGTCGACTTGCCCTTGCCCGGGCCGGTGTGGACGAAGACGAGCGGGCGGTTGCGGCGCTGACGCGTCGTGAGTCCGTCGTCGGGAACGACGGTCGGCTGTCCCTGCGGCATTAGGCGGCCCTCCTGGGGGTCTCGTGGGTCACTGCGGTACGTACGTTCTTGACGAGCCCGGCCAGCGAGTCGGCCCGCAGCCCGTCGAGGGTCACGGCGGGCGCGCCCAGATCGGCGGCCAGCGCCCCCGCGAGGCCCAGCCGCACCGGCCCGGACTCGCAGTCCACGACCACCGAGGCGACCCCCTCGGCGGCCAGCAGCCGGGCGCTGCGCCCCGACAGTTCGCGCGGGTCGCCGCCGACGGCCCCGGCCGAGGTGGCCCGCCCGTCGGTGACGACCACCAGCAGCGGGCGGCGCGAGGGGTCCCGCAGCCGCTCGATCCGCAGCACCTCGTGCGCCTTGAGCAGCCCCGCGCCGAGGGGGGTGCGGCCGCCGGTCGGCAGCTTCTCCAGCCGGGCCGCGGCCGCGTCCACCGAGGAGGTGGGCGGCAGCGCCAGCTCGGCGCCCGCACCGCGGAAGGTGATCAGGCCGACCTTGTCCCGGCGCTGGTAGGCGTCGAGCAGCAGGGAGAGCACCGCGCCCTTGACGGCGCTCATCCGCTGCCGGGCCGCCATCGAGCCGGAGGCGTCGACGCAGAACAGCACCAGGTTGCCCTCGCGGCCCTCCCGGGTCGCCTGCCGCAGGTCGTCCTTGCGCACGACGAGCCCCGGGCCGGAGCGCCCGCGCGCCTTCTGGTGCGGGGCGGCGGCGTGCACGGTCGCCGCCAGGTGCAGCTTCGTCAGCTGCCCCCGGGGGCGCTGGGCGCCGGTGGTGCGGCCGTGCGCGGTACGGGCCCGGGAACGCCGGCCGGCCGCGCCCTCACCGAGGCCGGGCACGCTCAGCATCTTGGTGCGGAAGGGCTCGGCGGCCGCCACGGCGGCCTGCTCGGCCCCTCCGGCCCCGCCCTGCGGGGCGGAGGGCTGGGCCTCCGGGCTCTCCTGCGGCTGCGGCGCGTCGGGCGCGTGCCCGGTCTCGGGGCCGCCCCCCTGCGGGGGCACCCCGCCGCCGTCCCCGCCGCCGTCGCCGCCGCCATCGCCGCCGTCGGGGCCGCCGCCGTTGTCGTCCGGGCCCTGCGGCTCCGGGTCGGGCTCGGGCTCCGGCTCCTCGTCGGGGAAGCCGTCCAGGATCTCGTCGAGCTTGTCCTCGTCCAGTCCGGGCGCGTCGAAGGGGTTGCGCCGGCGGCGGTGCGGCAGCGCCAGCAGGGCCGCCTGCCGGACGTCCTCCTTCAGGACGGAGGTCCGCCCCGCCCACGCCGCCAGAGCGGTCGCCGTACGGGCCATCACGATGTCGGCGCGCATGCCGTCGACCTCGAAGCCGGCGCAGGTGGCGGCGATCTGGAGCAGCGCGGTGTCCCCGAGCGCCACCTGCGGCAGCAGCGCCCGCGCGGCCACGACCCGGGAGCGGATCTCGCTCTCGTCCCCGGCCCAGCGGGCGGCGAAGCCCGCCGGGTCGTCCTCGTACGCGAGACGGCGGCGCACCACCTCGACGCGCTGGGCGGGTTCCCGGGAGGCCGCGACCTCCACGGTCAGCCCGAACCGGTCGAGCAGCTGCGGGCGCAGCTCGCCCTCCTCGGGGTTCATGGTGCCGACGAGGAGGAAACGGGCCGCGTGGCGCACGGACACGCCCTCGCGCTCCACGTACGAGGCGCCCATCGCGGCCGCGTCGAGGAGGAGGTCGATCAGGTGGTCGTGGAGGAGGTTGACCTCGTCGACGTAGAGGATCCCGCGGTGCGCGTCGGCCAGCAGGCCGGGCTCGAAGGCCTTCACGCCCTCGGCGAGGGCGCGTTCGATGTCGAGGGCGCCGACGAGCCGGTCCTCGGAGGCGCCGACGGGCAGCTCGACCATCCGGGCGGGGCGCTCGGCGCCGGGACCGGGCTCGTGCGGGCCGTCCGGGCAGGCCGGGTCGGGCGCGGCGGGCGCGCACGAGAACCGGCAGCCGGGGACGACGTCCACGTGGGGGAGCAGGGCCGAGAGCGCGCGCACGGCGGTCGACTTGGCGGTGCCCTTCTCACCGCGCACGAGCACACCGCCGACCGCCGGGCTCACGGCGTTGAGCAGGAGCGCCAGCCGCAGGTCGGCCTGGCCGACCACTGCGGTGAACGGGTAGGGCGTGCTCATGGGTTGCTCACTCCTCGGGTGTGCGTGCGGTCGGCGGCGGGAGCCGGGGCTCCGCCCCGGTGAACGGTGGAAGGGCGGGCGGGGGAGCAGCCCCGCGGGGCCGGGGCCGTCACGGGGCGCCCGGGGGGAGGAACGGCAGCCCCGCCGGGGCGCCGGACTCGATCAGCCGCAGCAGCGCATCCGTGTCCGCGTGTTCCTCGATCAGGTCGCCCAGCAGGTCCAGCTGCTCCTCCCGCAGGGCGGCGAACGACGTGTCCGGCGCCGGGACGAAGCGGCGCCCCGCAGCCGCGGCCACCTCGCGCAGGAACGCGCGGCGGAAGCCGTCCGACTCCAGCGAGCCGTGCCAGTGCGTGCCCCACACCGACCCCACCCGGCACCCGTCCAGGAACGGCTCGCCGCCCAGGACCTCGGCCACCCCGTGGTGGATCTCGTAGCCCGAGACCTCCTCGCCCAGCGCCGAACCCTCCGGCCGCGCCAGGGTCTTCTCCACCGCGAAGCGCACCCGTACCGGCAGCAGCCCCAGCCCCGCCACCGAGCCGGCCTTCGACTCGACCTCGTCCTCGATGTGCTCGCCCAGCGCCTGGAACCCGCCGCAGATGCCGAGGACCGGACGCCCCTCGGCGGCGCGCCGGGCCAGCGCGTCGGCCAGCCCCCGCTCCCGCAGCCACGCCAGCGCCTTCACCGTGCCGCGCGTGCCGGGGACGACGACCAGGTCCGCGTCGGCCAGTTCCTCGGCCCGGTCCACGAACCGCACGACCACGCCCGGTTCCGCCGCGAGCGCGTCGACGTCGGTGAAGTTCGACATCAGCGGCACCGCGCACACCGCGACCCGCAGCACGTCCTCACCGACCGGCGGGGCCACCACCGACTCGCGGACCGCGCCTCGCAGGGAGACCCTCAGCCCGTCCTCCTCGTCGATGCCCAGCCCGTGCTGGAACGGGAGGACGCCGTACGTTCCCCGGCCGGTGAGGGACCGCAGCATCTCCATGCCCGGCTCCAGCAGGGACACGTCCCCGCGGAACTTGTTGACCAGGTAGCCGGCGATCAGCGACTGGTCCTCGGGCGACAGCAGCGCCGTCGTCCCGAAGAAGGAGGCGAAGACCCCGCCCCGGTCGATGTCGCCGACCACCACCACCGGGAACCGCGCGGCCCGCGCGATGCCCATGTTCACGATGTCGGTCCGGCGCAGGTTGATCTCGGCCGGACTGCCCGCCCCCTCGCAGATCACGGCGTCATACGTGCCCCGCAGCCGCTCCAGGCAGTCCGTGACCACGCCGAGCAACTGCTCCTGGCGGCCGCCGTGGTAGCCGCGGGCGCTCATCTCGCCCACCGGCTTGCCCAGCAGCACCACCTGGCTGCTGCGGTCGCCACCCGGCTTGAGCAGGACCGGGTTCATCAGCGCGGTCGGCTCCACCCGGGCGGCCTGGGCCTGCATCGCCTGGGCGCGGCCGATCTCCGCGCCCTCGCGGGTCACGAACGAGTTCAGCGACATGTTCTGCGCCTTGAACGGGGCCACCTTCACCCCCCGGCGGGCCAGCCAGCGGCAGATGCCCGCCGTGACGACGCTCTTGCCCGCGTCGGAGGTGGTACCCGCGACCAGCAGTCCGCCGCCGCGCCTCGTGCCGCTCATGCCCGACCCCTCTTCCTCTTCGACGTCGCCGCCACCGCGCACCGGACCACCACGCAGGCGCCCAGCGCCAGCCAGGTCACCCGTCGCGAGAGCCGTACCGCCCGTTCGATGTCCGCGACCTCCACCGGCCGCCCCCGCTCCCCGTTGAGCACGGCCCGGTGCTCGACCCGTCCCGCGTAGGACAGGGTGCCGCCCAGCCGGACGCCGAGCGCACCGGCGAAGGAGGCCTCGACGGGGCCGGCGTTGGGGCTGGGGTGGGCGGCGGCGTCGGCGCGCCAGGCCCGTACGGCGCCCCGCCGGTCGGGGCCGGCGGCCACGGCGGCGAGGGCGGTGAGCCGGGCCCCGGGCCAGCCGGCGAGGTCGTCGAGCCGGGCGGAGGCCCAGCCGTAGCGCAGGTAACGGGGCGACTTGTGGCCGACCATGGCGTCCAGGGTGTTCACGGCGCGGAAGGCCAGCAGCCCGGGCACCCCGGCGACGGCCCCCCACACCAGGGCCCCGACCACGGCGTCGGAGGTGTTCTCCGCGACGGACTCCACGACGGCCCGGGCCATCTGCTGACCGTCCAGGGCCTGCGGGTCGCGTCCGCACAGGTGGGGCAGGCGCTCGCGGGCCACCTCGGTGTCCCCGGCGGTGAGCGCGCCGCCGATGGCGCGGGCCTCCCGGCCGAGGCTGGTGCCGCCGACGACGGCCCAGGTGGCGGCAGCGGTCAGGGCGACGCGGGCGGCCGCGGGCCGGGAGCGCACGGCGCGCGCGCCCAGCGCTCCGACGGCGGCGGCCCCGCCGGCGCATACGAGGGTGTGCAGGACGCCCCGGGCGCGGTCGTCGCGCCACAGGGCGCGCTCCACGGCGGCGGCGGCTCGTCCGAAGGCGGCCACGGGGTGCCCCCGGCGAGGATCCCCGAGGATCCGGTCGCCGATCAGCCCCGCCGTGACGCCGTACGCGAAGACGCGGTCGGCACGCATGGTGGCAGGTATGTCCTCACTCAGGGTCCGCGCCCTGGTTCGACGTGTCCGGTGGCGAGAGTTCCTGGCTCCCGGGGCGCACGCGCCGCGTGCGTTCCCCGGTGACAGTGGCGGGACCGCGCCGGATTCGCACCGGACTTCCTCTCCATGCCGCCGTATTGGCTCGGGCAGTCCACCACGCCCCGCGAACGCCCGTCAACTTACCGTTGACCTGCGGTGGGACGGGGGGCGACCAGGGGGCGGCCGGGGGCCGCGGGTGCGGTGCGGGCACGCGGCGGGTACGCGAAAACTCCCCCCGGGGATTCCCGGGGGGAGTCTTCGTACGCGGTGTCGCCGCGCGGAGACGGGGTGGGTCTCAGCTGACGATCAGGTAGATCGCGTAGGCCACTGCCGCCGCGCAGAGCGCGAAGCAGGCGTAGGCGCCGCTGCGGGCCAGGGCGGCGGTGCCGCCCTGCTCGGTGGCGGCCTCGTGCTTGGAGAGGCCCACCAGGCCCAGGCTGAACAGGGCCACGAGGGCGACGGTCGCGGAGAGGCTGACCCCGAAGACGGAGCCGAGTGCTGCCCAGTCGATCTTCATACTGCCGATACCTCTGTCGTTCTCGGGATCAGACCGCGGCGGCCGGAGCCGTCGGGGTCGCCGTGGCGGCCGGGATGGTGGCCTTGAGGTCCTCGTCGGTCACCGCGGCGGTGGTGCCGGCGGCCGGGGGGACGGCCACGGCCGCGATGGCGGTGGTGACCACGCCGGGCTGCTCGGCCTCGTCGGCGGCGGCCTCGTTGACGTTGGTGTGGTCGACGACCTGGCGGCGCGAGATCAGCCAGATGGCCACGCAGGAGGCGACGAGGAACACCGTGACGGCGACGACGCCGACGTCACCCGTGCGCATGACCAGCTCGGCGCCGGCGGAGACCAGGGCGGCGGCCGGCAGGGTCAGGCCCCACGCGACGAACATGCGGGTGGCGGTGGACCAGCGGACCACACCGCCCTTGCGGCCCAGGCCCGCGCCCATCACCGCGCCGGAGCAGGCGTGGGTGGTGGAGAGGGAGAAGCCGAGGTTGGAGGAGGCCAGGATGACGCTCGCGGCCGAGGTCTGGGCGGCGAAACCCTGCTGCGGGTGCAGGTCGGTCAGGCCGCTGCCCATGGTGCGGATGATGCGCCAGCCGCCCAGGTAGGTGCCCATCGCGATCGCCATGCCGGCGGAGACGATGACCCAGACCGGGGGGTTCGAGCCGGGGGCGAGGGCGCCGCCGGCGACCAGGGCCAGGGTGATGATGCCCATCGTCTTCTGCGCGTCGTTGGTGCCGTGCGCGAGGGAGACGAGACCGGCGGAGGCGATCTGACCCGCCTTGTAGCCCTTGGCGGAGGTCTTCTGCCCGATCTTGCCGTTCAGCTTGTACGTGACCTTGGTCGCCAGCATCGCGGCCACACCGGCCACGATCGGGGCGGCCACCGCCGGGATGAGGACCTTGGTGACGACGACGCTGCCGTTGACCGCGCCGAGGCCGGCCGAGGCGACCGCGGCGCCGATCAGGCCGCCCATCAGGGCGTGCGAGGAGCTGGAGGGCAGGCCGACCAGCCAGGTGACCAGGTTCCAGAGGATCGCGCCGACGAGCGCGGCGAAGATCACTTCGGGCTGGATGCCCTGTTCGTTGACGAGCCCCTTGGAGATCGTCTTGGCGACCTCCACGGACATGAACGCGCCGACGAGGTTGAGCACGGCGGACATGGCCACCGCGACCTTGGGCTTGAGGGCGCCGGTCGAGATGGTGGTCGCCATCGCGTTGGCTGTGTCGTGGAAACCGTTCGTGAAGTCGAACACGAGAGCGGTGATGATCACGATCCCGAGGAGAAGCGTTATGTGCTCCATTTACCCAGGCTTCTGTTTGGCGTCAGTGGCTCGGCGACCGTAGGCAACCTGGGTGAACGGAAGATGAACTGGCTTGGGCGGGGTGGTGTCCCCGGTGGGCCTCCCATCAGGGCCTTCGTCCCGATTCTTTCGTAGTTATCGCCATTCATGCACGTCAGGGACGGGTAAACGGAACCCGTCGACGGGGTCCCGGGGCCCGATCGCGGACCCCCGGCGGCGGTGAAAGAGAGGTAGATCACTCCGCCCCCTGGGGCCCCACCCGCCACGGCCCGTCACTCGAACTCCGGTCGGCGGCCGGTCCGGAGCCGGCGGAGCCCTCCGGTGGCCGCCCCGCCCCCTCGCCACGACACTGGAGCGGTGCGTACCGCCACCGCGACGGCCGCTGCCGTCACCACGACCCTGATCGGCGCCGGAGCGGCCGCGGCCCTGGCCGGCCGGTACGCCGCCGACGCCGCCCTGCGGCCCGAACCCGGCCGCCCCCTGCCCGGGGCGGCCCGGCTGAGCGTCCACTCCGCCACGGACGGCAGGATCGTCCTCACCCGTTCGCTGGCCTCCCTGCGCCCCGGCGTCCACGGGCTGATCGCTCCCGGCGTGCACGCCGCCGTCGGCCCCGTCCTCGACGGCGTCCCGCACGACCCGGCCACCGTCGTACGCCGCCTCCTGCGCGTCAGCCACGGCGCCCTCGAACCCGGCACCCGCGTCACCCTCACCCCGCAGGTGTACTCGGGCAACCCGCGCACCGCCCTCGGCCTGGACCACGCCGACGTGGACGTCCCCGGCGAGCTCGGCCCGCTCCCCGCCTGGTTCGTCCCCGGGGGCCGCCAGACCTGGGTGATCACCGTCCACGGCCTCGGCGCCGGCCGGGAACACCCGATGGTCGTCATGCCCTCCCTGAACCGCCTGAAGCTCCCGGTCCTCTCCCTGGCCTACCGCGGCGACCTCGGCGCCCCCGCCCCACCCGACGGCATCGGCCACCTCGGCGAGTCCGAGTGGCGCGACCTGGACGCCGCCATCCGCTACGCCCTGCGCTACGGGGCCCGGCGCATCGTCCTGCACGGCTGGTCCACCGGGGCCGCCATGGCCGTGCGCGCCGCCGAGCGCTCCGCCCTGGCCGGCCGGATCTGCGGCCTGGTCCTCGACTCGCCCGTCCTCGACTGGCACACCACCCTGCGCAACCTCGCCGCCGCCCGCCGCACCCCGGCCCCCCTCCTCCCCGTCGCCGTCCGGGCCGCGGAGGGCCGCGCCGGGCTGCGCGCGGACCACCGGGCACCGTTCGCGGACCCGGGCGGGCTCCGCGTCCCCGTCCTGATCTTCCACGGCCCCGACGACACCCTCGCCCCCTGGGAGCCCTCCCGCCGGATCGCCGCCGCCCGGCCCGACCTGGTCACCCTGCACACCGTCCGGGACGCCGCGCACGGGGCGATGTGGAACGCCGACCCGGCCCGCTACGAGGAGGCCCTGCGGCGCTTCCTGACCCCGCTGATGTAGCCCGTCCGGGTGAAACGCGAGGGGCGGGCGGGGCTCCACGGAAAAGGGGTTCCGGGAGGCGTCTTGTGGCGCTGGAGTGAAGGCGGTGTGGCGGACGGGACACGGTGGGTGGTCTGTCCCGGTTCCTCCACCCCGTGACCTGTGGAAATGACCCGTTCCGTTTGGGCTTTCGGCCAGTGACGGGCGAGACTGCTTCCGTGACGTCCCGAAAGCCTGATGAGCAGTTGGCTCGCGACTCCAGACTCCGACTCGTCTCCCCGCGCTCCGTCGCCACGGCGCGCAAGGCGGTGACCGACCGGCGAACCCGGCCGGCCACCCGGCCCCCGGCGGGCACCCCCGCCCCGGCGGACCTGGCGAACCGCGCCCGCGCCTCCCTGGCCGACGCCGTACGGCTGGCCCGCTGGGCCGAGCTGAACCTCGGCGCGGCCGGCGGCGGCCGTCCCGCACCGGCGGGCGCCCTGCCCGCCGTCGACGTCGAAAAGGCCTCCGCGGAGCTGGGCCTGACGCACGGCCAGATCCGCGTCGGCTGGGACCGCGCCCGGCTCTCCGGCCTCGTCGAGGTGCACGGCGGCCAGGCCCGCCCCGGCTGGCGGCTGCGGGCCTGGGACCGGGACGACACCGCCGTGCTGCGCGGGTGGGTCGCCCTCTTCGACGCCTGGTCCCTCGTCCACCCGGCCCCCGCCGACATCACCCCCTCGGCCGTCGCCGAGGTCGTCGAGGCGATGCCCCAGCTGCTCTCCCTGCTCCAGCTGTCGGCCGGCCCGGTGACCGTGCCGGACCTGCTGGACCTCCTGGGGCAGCGGGTCACCGAACTGCGCGACGAGCGCTGCGAGGTCCCCTACGACGCGGAGCCCGCCCAGGCCACCGCCGCCGCGGAACCGCGCCCCCTCCCGCTCGCCCGGCTGCTGCGCTGGGCGCTGGGCGGACTCGCCGCCGTCGACGCCGTCACCCTCGGCCCCGCGCAGGCCACCCTGACCCCCCTCGGCAGCTGGGCCGTCTGGGTCAAGCTGGAGCAGATCTGCGTCGCCGCCCAGAGCCCGGCCGGCAACATCGAGCAGTCCGCCGCCGCCATGCTGCACGGCTGCGCCCGGCTCACCCCCGGACCGGCCCGCGCCGAGTACCGGGCCTGGCTCGCCGCCCGGCCCGTCGGCCACGCCGTCAGTGAGCTGCTGCACGCCGCCCGGGGCGAGGACGCCCTCCTGCGGGGCCTCGCCTTCGAGGCCCTGCGCGTGGTCGGCGCCCCCGCCGAGCCCGAGGTGCGCGCGGCCGTACGGGAGCCCGCCCTGCGGCCCTACGCCCTGCTCTGGCTCGCCGAGCACGACGGGGTGGACCCGGACGAGGCCCAGGACGTCCTCACGCCCGAGGAGTCGACCTGGCTCTGGGTGGACACGGCGGCCGCCATCGCCGACCACGGCGAGGCCGAGCTGCTCGCCCGCCACCTCGACTCCGCGGTCCGCACCACAGTGCCCCGGCTGCTCGACGAGGTCCGCGCCGTCGGCCACCCGCGCACCGTGCAGGTCCTGGTCGCGCTGGCCGCCGCCCACCCCGACCCGGCCCTGGCCAAGGCGGTCCGGCGGGCCGCGTTCCAGGTCCACACCGGCGGCGCCTGAGCCGCGCCGTGCCCGCGCCCCGCCGGGGTGCGGGCACGGACGCGGACTCACAGCTGGGGGGCGTACGTGCCGAAGCTCCAGACGTTGCCCTCGGCGTCCCGGGCCATGTAGTCCCGCGAGCCGTAGTCCTGGTCGGTGGGCTCCATGAGGATCTCCACGCCGTGCTCGGCCGCCCGCCGGTGATGGGCGTCCACGTCGTCGACCACGATGTAGACCCCGGACGGGCCGGCCGCCTCCATGACCTTGTCGAAGACCCCGCCGCGCCCCTTGCTCCCCAGCATCACCGCGCCGTTGCCGTACGCCAGCTCCGCGTGCATCACCGAGCCGTCGTCGCCCTCGTAGACCGCGACCTGGTTGAACCCGAACGCCTCGGTGAGCTGCTGGATCGCCGCCTTCGCGTCGCGGTAGAGCAGCGCGGGGTAGATGGACGGAACGCCTGCCATGACGATCACTCCCTCTCGTGACGGGCACCAAAGTGACCCGCGTCACAGCATGGCAGGCGCCACCGGCACTCAGCGGAAGGTGTTGCACTGGGCCATGTCGCCCGTGCGGTACCCCTGGTAGAACCACTGCTGACGCTGCTCCGCCGAACCGTGCGTCCAGGACTCGGGGGTGACCCGGCCCTGGAACTTCTCCTGGATCCGGTCGTCGCCCACCGCCGCCGCCGCGTTCAGCCCGTCCCGGATGTCCTCGTCGGTGAGGTTGGTGATCAGCGGACGGCCCGACTCGTCCGGGGTCTTCGTCGCGTTGTGCGCCCACACCCCCGCGTAGCAGTCGGCCTGGAGCTCGACCTTCACCGCGTTGCTGTTCGCGCCCGTCTGGCCGTTCTGGGCCCGCGCCAGCGTCCCCGTCAGGTTCTGGATGTGGTGCCCGTACTCGTGGGCGATCACGTACGCCTGGGCGAAGGGGCCGCCGGTGGCCCCGAACTTGGTCCGCAGGTCGTCGAAGAAGCCCAGGTCCAGGTAGACCTGCCGGTCGGCGGGGCAGTAGAAGGGGCCGACCGCCTTGCTGGCCGCCCCGCAGGCCGTGTTCACCTGGCCGCTGAAGAAGACCGTCGACGCCGGGGTGTACTTCCCGCCGCGCCGCTGGAACTCCTGCCTCCAGAAGTCCTGTGTGCTGTTCACCACGGCGACCAGCCGGCAGTCCTCCCGGGCGTTCGCGTCCCTGCCCTTCTTGCAGCTCTGCTGCACCTCGGCGACCGAGGAGGTCGTCGAGGCCGGCTGCGGATTCCCGTCGGACAGCCCCAGCTGGTCCGGCCCGACCCCGAAGAGCAGGCCCAGGACCAGCGCGATCAGCCCGACGACCCCACCGCCGATGGTGGCCCGCCCGCCCGGGATGCGGCTGTTCCGTACGTCCTTGACCTCGGACGTGTCCAGATCCGCGTCGTCGTCGAACTGCATGCGCACCGCCCTCCACGCGTGGCCAACCCCTTCATCCTGATACGTGCCCTGCCCGCCCCGCGCCGCCCCTGGGCCGAACGGGTGAGGGGCGGCCCCCGAAAAGTGGTTGCGCACCCCCGTTAGAATGGCTTCATGGCAAATCTCCTCGCGGATTAGCGGCGTCGAAGAACGCGCGTCCCGCCCCCCTCTGCCGCCGTCCATACCGCCCTGGAGTATTTCCGTGATCACCGCCACCGGCATCGAGCTGCGCGCCGGCGCCCGCGTCCTCATCGAGTCCGCTTCCTTCCGCATCGCCAAGGGCGACCGCATCGGCCTCGTCGGCCGCAACGGAGCGGGCAAGACCACCCTCACCAAGTGCCTCGCCGGCGAGGGCCAGCCCGCCGCCGGCAGCATCACCCGCTCGGGTGAGGTCGGCTACCTCCCGCAGGACCCCCGCACCGGCGACCTCGACGTCCTGGCCCGCGACCGGATCCTCTCCGCCCGCGGCCTCGACGTCCTGATCAAGAAGATGCGGATGAACGAGGAGCGCATCGCCAACGGCTCCGGCGCCACCCGCGAGAAGGCGCTCAAGCAGTACGAGCGCCAGGAGACCGAGTTCCTCACCAAGGGCGGGTACGCCGCCGAGTCCGAGGCCGCGACCATCTCGGCCGCCCTCAGCCTCCCCGACCGGGTCCTCGGCCAGCCGCTGCACACCCTCTCCGGCGGTCAGCGCCGCCGCGTCGAGCTCGCCCGGATCCTCTTCTCGGACGCCGACACCCTGCTCCTCGACGAGCCCACCAACCACCTCGACGCCGACTCGATCATCTGGCTGCGCGACTACCTGAAGAACTACCGCGGCGGCTTCGTCGTGATCTCCCACGACGTCGACCTGGTCGAGACCGTGGTCAACAAGGTCTTCTACCTCGACGCCAACCGCTCGGTCATCGACATCTACAACATGGGCTGGAAGCTCTACCAGCAGCAGCGCGAGGCCGACGAGAAGCGCCGCAAGCGCGAGCGCCAGAACGCCGAGAAGAAGGCCGCGGCCCTCAACTCGCAGGCCGACAAGATGCGCGCCAAGGCCACCAAGACCGTCGCCGCGCAGAACATGGCCAAGCGCGCCGAGCGCCTGCTCTCCGGCCTGGAGGCCGTCCGCGTCTCCGACAAGGTCGCCAAGCTCCGCTTCCCGGACCCGGCGCCCTGCGGCAAGACCCCGCTCACCGCCGAGGGCCTGTCGAAGTCCTACGGCTCCCTGGAGATCTTCACCGACGTCGACCTGGCCATCGACAAGGGCTCCCGCGTGGTCATCCTCGGCCTCAACGGCGCCGGCAAGACCACCCTGCTGCGCCTGCTCGCGGGCGCCGAGCAGCCCGACACCGGTCAGGTCACCCCCGGCCACGGCCTCAAGCTCGGCTACTACGCCCAGGAGCACGAGACGCTCGACCCGGACCGCACGGTCCTGGAGAACATGCGCTCCTCCGCCCCCGACCTGGACCTGGTCGACGTGCGCAAGACGCTCGGGTCCTTCCTTTTCTCCGGCGACGACGTGGACAAGCCCGCGGGCGTGCTCTCCGGCGGTGAGAAGACCCGTCTGGCCCTGGCCACCCTGGTCGTCTCCTCGGCGAACGTGCTGCTCCTCGACGAGCCCACCAACAACCTCGACCCGGCCAGCCGCGAGGAGATCCTCGGCGCGCTGCGCACCTACAAGGGCGCGGTCATCCTCGTCACCCACGACGAGGGCGCGGTGGAGGCCCTGGAGCCGGAGCGGATCATCCTGCTCCCGGACGGCGTCGAGGACCTGTGGGGCCCGGACTACCGCGACCTGGTCGCCCTCGCCTGATCCCCTTCCGCCGGGTTGATCCAGTCCCGTATGGATCATTCGGCGCAGACGTGATCCATCATCTGAGTGAGACGGTCTCGTATCGTCGCGCTCTGTACAACGACCCCGGCCGCATCCTCCCGGATGCGTGACCGGGGTCGGCTCTTTTCGGCGCCCCGCCCCTGACCTGGCGATTCCCCTCGGTGACGGAGGAATGTGACGGAGGTCATGCGGCGGAAGAGGAGATTCCGTTCTGCTCGCGCGTCCACGGTCCGGGAAATGCCGCCGTACCGACCTTGCTGAATGGGTGGCCAGGAAGCCGGGGAGGGGTGATCATGAGAAGCACAGAGCGCACTTCCCACGAGGAGGCACGGGTGGCCGAGACTCTGAAGAAGGGCAGCCGGGTGACCGGCGCCGCGCGCGACAAGCTCGCGGCAGACCTGAAGAAGAAGTACGACTCCGGTGCGAGTATCCGGGCGCTGGCCGAAGAGACCGGCCGGTCCTATGGATTCGTCCACCGGATGCTCAGCGAGTCCGGAGTCACGCTGCGTGGTCGCGGTGGCGCGACGCGCGGCAAGAAGGCGGCAGCGGCCTGACCCTGGCCGACAGGCCGGGGTCGGCGCCGAGGATCGTCCGACGGCTCCGTTCCGTACCACGCATGGTTCCGCATGGTTCTTTCGGTGACCCCCGGTCGGCTCCGTGGCCGGCTGGGTGGTTACTGTGCAGTCACTTAGGCCGGGCGTCCGGCCACGACTGCACACCGGAGGCACCAGATGGCTCTGCTCGACAAGGATGGCGTACGGCTCACCATCGACGACACGGTCGCCACGGTGACGCTGACCAATCCGGCCAAGCGAAACGCTCAATCCCCCGCGCTCTGGCGGGCGTTGGCGGAGGCCGGTAGGTCGCTGCCCGGCACGGTCCGGGTCGTCGTGCTGCGCGGCGAGGGCAAGTCCTTCTCCGCTGGGCTCGACCGTCAGGCGTTCACCCCCGAGGGTTTCGAGGGCGAGCCGTCCTTCCTCGATCTGGCGCGCGGTTCCGACGAACTGCTCGACTCCACGATCGCCGAGTACCAGGAGGCCTTCACCTGGTGGCGGCGCAATGACATCGTCTCCATCGCCGCCGTGCAGGGGCACGCCATCGGCGCGGGCTTCCAGCTGGCGCTCGCGTGCGACCTCAGGGTGGTCGCGGACGACGTGCAGTTCGCCATGCGCGAGACCAGCCTGGGGCTCGTCCCCGACCTGGCCGGCACCCAGCCGCTGACCGCCCTGGTCGGCTACGCCCGCGCGCTCGAGATCTGCGCGACGGGCCGCTTCGTGCACGCCGAGGAGGCCGAGCGGGTGGGCCTGGCGAACCTGGTGGTCCCGGCCGCCGAACTGGACGCCGCCGTGCAGGACCTCACCACCGCGCTGCTGGCTCCGCCGCGGGACGCCGTCATCGAGACGAAGGCGCTGCTGCGGGAGGCGGGGTCGCGCGCGTACGACGACCAGCGGGTCGCCGAACGCGCGGCCCAGGCCCGACGCCTCCGCGACCTGGCGGGCCTCTCCGACTGACCCCGCGCCTCAAACGCCCGCTCAATCGCCGCGCGGCTGTTCACGGCCCCCGCCGGCGTTTGAGGCGCGGGGGCCTGGGGGCGGACCCGCCCGGGAGGCGGTGCCGCGCCCGTTCGCGCAGCGTCCGGCTAGAAGCCGTGGCGGAAGCCTCCGTCGACGGGGAGCATGACGCCCGTGAGGTACGACGCGGCCGGCGACAGGAAGAACGCCGCCGTCCGCCCGAACTCCTCCGGCGTCCCGTACCGCCGCAGCGGGATCTGCGACTCGTGCAGCGCCCGCGCGGCCCCCGCATCGCCGGACAGCGAGTCCAGCTCCCGCACCCGGTCCGTGTCGATCCGCGCCGGCAGCAGCCCGATCACGCGGATCCCGCGCGGCCCCAGCTCCACCGACAGGGACTTCGCGAAGCCCGCCAGCCCCGGCCGCAGGCCGTTCGAGATGGTCAGGCCGGGGATCGGCTCGTGCACCGAGCCCGAGAGGACGAAGCCGATGACCCCGCCCTCGCCCAGCTCCTCCGCCGCCGCCCGCGCCAGCCGCACCGCGCCCAGGAACACCGACTCGAACGCCGCCGTCCACTGTTCGTCGGTGTTGTCCGCCGCACCGCCCGGCGCCGGCCCGCCGACGCTGATGAGGATGCCGTCGAGCCGGCCGAACCGCTCCTTGGCCTCGGTCACCAGCCGCCGCGCCGACCCCGCGTCGGCGTTGTCCGCCGCCAGGCCCACCACGTCCGGCCCCAGTCCGGCCGCCGCGGCCGCCGCCCGCTCCTCGTCCCGCCCGGTCAGCACCACCTTCGCGCCCTCGGCGGCCAGCTCCCGCGCGGAGGCGAAGCCCAGGCCCCGGGTGGCGCCGGTGACGATGTAGACACGGTCCTTCAGTCCAAGATCCATGCGGGCCAACCTACGCCGAAGCGGGCTCCGGCTCCACGGTGGACGCCGCCGCGGCCGCCGCCTCGCGGTCGCGCCGCTCCCGGCGCACCAGGACCAGCCAGCCCACCGGCACCGCCGCCGCGAACAGCCACCACTGGACGGCGTACGCCATGTGCGGGCCGATCGAGTCGTGGTCGGGCTCCGCCACCGCCTCGGGCCCGCCGCTCCGGGGCAGCGGGGAGGTCAGTTCGAGGTAGCCGCCGAGGACCGGCTTGCCCAGGTAGGCGGACTGCTGCTCGCTGTTGACCAGCATCACCTGACGGTCCGGCAGGCCCTTGCGGTCCTTGATCCCGCTGCCGCCGCTGGTCTCGTCGGCCTTGAGCCGTCCGGTGACCGTCACCTCGCCCGAGGGCGCGGCCGGCACCGGCGGGTAGGCGGTCGGGTCGTCCCCGCCGGGCACCCAGCCCCGGTTGACCAGCACCACCCGGCCGTCACCCAGCACCAGCGGGGTCACCACCTGGAAGCCGACCTTGTCGTCGTTCGAGGTGCGCATCCGCACGACGACCTCGTGCGCGGAGTCGTACGTACCGCTGGCCGTGACGGCGCGCCAGTAGTCGGACCGCGGGACCGTGTGGCCGGGGGAGGTGACCTCGGTCACCGGCACCGGCTTCGCGGACAGGTTCTTCGCGATCAGCTCGTTCTGGGCGACCCGGTGCTCATGGCGGTGGTACTGCCAGAACCCCAGCTTGATCATCACGGGGATGAGGACGAGGGCGATGAGGGTGAGGCACACCCACTGCCGGGTCAGCAAGAAGCGGTACACGCCCATGACGGTACCCGCAAGGGAAAGGACCCCGGAGGCCGGGTGGCCTTCCGGGGTGGAGGGGGAGGAAAGGGGACGGGTCAGACGCGGTCGACGATGCCCACCTTCCCCTCCGCGCGGGCGCAGTGCCCGCCGCAGAACCACTGCCCCTCGACCTCCACGCCCTGCCCGATGATCTGGACCCGGCAGTGCTCGCAGATCGGCGCCATGCGGTGGATGGCGCAGGAGAAGCAGTCGAAGACGTGAATCGCGCCCTGTGCATGAACCTCGAAGGACATGCCGTAGTCGTTTCCGCAGACCTCACAACGTGCCATGCGCCGCATGCTTCGCGGGCCGGCGGACCGGAACAAGATCCACGGGGGTGAGTCGCCGCGCCTGCACCCGCCCGGAGCAACGCCCGGGCTACTTCTCCCCGGCGGGCGCCACGTCCCGCAGCAGCTGCGTGAAGGCCGCCTCGTCCACCACGGGGGTGCCGAAGGCCTTGGCCTTGACCGTCTTGGAGGTGGCGGAGTCGGGGTCGTTGGTCACGAGCAGGCTGGTGAGCCGCGACACACTCGTCGCCACGTGCAGCCCGGCCTCCACGGCCCGGTCCTCCAGCAGCTCCCGGTCCACCGAGGTGTCACCCGAGAAGGCGACCCGCATGCCCTGCTTCAGCGGCTTGCCGTCCTCGAACCGCCCCGGGTTCGGGTACGGGGAGGGCGTCAGCTTCCGCGAGGCGCGCCAGCTGCCCCCGCCTCCGTAGGAGGCCTGGTAGCCGACCCGGGGCCGGGCGGGGGAGTCCGACCACTCCGTCAGCGGGCGGCACTCCAGCAGGGGCAGCCGTACGCCGTCCCGCGCGGCCGCGTGCAGCGACGGGCGGAAGGCCTCCGCCAGCACCCGGGCGTCGTCGAGCGCGTGGTGGGCGCGCTGCTGGACCACCCCGTAGTGCGCGGCGAGGGACTCCAGCTTGTGGTTGGGCAGCGGCAGGTTCAGCTCCTTCGACAGGGCGATGGTGCACAGCCGCTGGCGCACCGGCGCGGCGGACGAGGCCCGCGCGTACTCCCTGGCGATCATCTGCCAGTCGAAGATGGCGTTGTGCGCGACGAGGACCCGGTCGGCGAGCCGCTCGGCGAACTCATCGGCGATGTCCTCGAAGAGGGGCGCGTCCGAGAGCATCTCGCTGGTCAGGCCGTGGATCCAGATCGGGCCCGGGTCCCGGCGCGGGTTGACCAGGGTGTACCAGTGGTCCTCGACTTCGCCCCGCGCGTCGAGCCGGTAGACGGCCGCGGAGACTATCCGGTCGTCGCGAGCGAGCCCGGTCGTCTCCACGTCGACGACCGCGTACCCCTGGGGGTAGGCGGTCGGCCACGTCGTGTCTGCGGTCGTACGGTCGTCGAGCATGGTCATAGAGAATACGGGCCCTCACCGACAGTTCCGGCCCGCCGCCGTCCGCGGGCCGGCTCACCCGCCGGCCAGCAGGGCCTCCGTCAGGGCCCGCACCGACAGCACGAAGAGCCGTTCGGGGTCCGCCGGGCGCGCCAGGGCGCGGGCCAGGTCCGGGTCGTCGGGGGCGGCCGCCGGCTCCCACAGCTCGCCCTCGCCGGGGGACTGGACGGGGGAGCGCTCGCGGTTGCGCTCCACCAGGACGAAGCCCACCACCTGGAACTGGACGGCGCGCACGGCGTCGGCCGCGCGGGCCCCGCTCAGCCCCGCCGCCCGCACCTCGGCGACCAGCGCCCGCTGGGCCGGCAGGAACATGCGGTCGGTCAGGCCGCGTTCGTGGACCATCGCGATCAGGTGCGGCCGCTCGCGCAGTTCGCGGCGCATGGTGCGGGCCACGGAGACGATGCGCTCGGCGGGGGTGCGGCCGGCGGGCCGGACGGCGCCGCCCATGTCCCGGACGGTCCGCTCGACGAGGGCGTCCAGGAGCTGCTCGCGGTTGCCCACGTGCCAGTAGATGGAGGTGACCGCCGTACCGAGCTCGGCGGCCAGCTTGCGCATGGTGAGGGCGGCCGGTCCGTGCCGCCTGACCAGCTCGGCGGCCGCCGCCAGTACCGCCTCGCGGGTGAGCGGGCTCCTCGCCATCGGCTTCCTTCCCCGGGTCCGGTGATCCGACGCACCGTCAGTTTTGGTGCGTGCGGCCCTCTTTACCCTTCATCGGCGGCGGTGTAACTGTGTTACAGAACCCGCTCCCCGGACCCCGTCCGGGGGGACCCCCAGAAGGGTGGTGCGGAACATGGCACGCGTACGGTACGGAGCGCGCACCGAGGCGGAGATCGCCGCGTCGCGCGAGAAGAGCTCGAACCTCCCCGACATCTGGTCCACCGGCGTCGTGGCCGTCTGGGAGACCGACCCGGACGTGGTGGCGGCCGTCCTGCCGCCGCCGCTGAAGCCCGCCGAACGGCCCCTCGTACGGGCCAACATCAGCAAGGTCGACCTCCCCGGCTACCCGCTCGGCGCCGGCTCGGTGGCCGTCTCCGCCCGGCACGGCGGGGTCGAGGGCTGGTACCCGCTGGTCATGCCGATGACCCACGAGCGCGCCCTGACCGGCGGCCGCGAGGTCTTCGGCGAGCCGAAGAAGCTCGGCGAGGTCACCGTGGAGCGCGACGGGCTGGTCGTCCGGGCCTCCCTCGCCCGGCACGGCATCGCCTTCGTGGAGGTGCGCGGGGCGGTGGACCGGGCGCTGCCGGTACCCGGACCGGCCCGCAAGACGGACTTCTACTTCAAGTTCCTGCCGGCCGTCGACGGCTCCGGCTTCGAGGACGACCCGGTCCTCGTGCACTGCACGCGCAACGAGAAGGTCCGGAAACTGGAGCACCTCACCGGCGACGTGATCCTGCGCGAGTCGATGTTCGACCCCGTCGCCGACCTGCCCGTCCGCCGGCTCGTGGAACTCACCATCGGCGAGAAGACCACCGACCAGCAGGGCCGGGCCGTCGAACGGGTCAGCGCCCAGGCCCTGCTCCCCTACCTCCACCAGCGCTACGACGACCCGCAACAGGCCTTCGACGGCCCGCCCGAGGGGAGTGCGTGACATGAGGCTCGACACCGGACAGGTGGCCGTCGTCACCGGCGCCGCGAGCGGCATCGGCCTGGCCATGGCCCGCCGCTTCGCCGCCGAAGGCCTCAGGGTGGTCCTCGCCGACGTCGAGGAGGGCGCCCTGCGCAAGGCCGCCGACGAGCTGCGGGCGGAGGGCGCCGAGGTGCTCGCCCGCACCGTCGACGTCAGCGACCGCGACTCCGTCGTCTCCCTCGCCGACGCCGCCTACCAGGCCTTCGGCGCGGTCCACGTGCTGTGCAACAACGCGGGCGTCGGCTCGGGCGCCGAGGGCCGGATGTGGGAGCACGAGCCCAGCGACTGGCAGTGGGCCTTCTCCGTCAACGTCTGGGGCGTCTTCCACGGCATCCAGGCCTTCGTCCCCCGCATGATCGCCGGTGGCGCCCCCGGGCACGTGGTCAACACCTCCTCCGGCGACGGGGGCATCGCCCCGCTGCCCACCGCCTCCGTGTACGCCGTCACCAAGGCGGCCGTGGTCACCATGACCGAGTCCCTCTACGCCCACCTCAAGGCGGAGGGCGCCTCCGTCGGCGCCTCCGTCCTCTTCCCCGGACCGCACATGCTGCGCACCGGACTGTGGGAGTCGCACCGCAACCGCCCCGAGCGCTACGCGAAGGAGCGGCCGCGCAAGTCCCCGTACCGCACCCTCGACCAGTACGAGTCCGCCATGCGCGCGGCCGGGCACGAGGTGCGCTTCACCCCGGTCGAGGAGGTCGCCGGACACGTCGTCGACGGCATCCGCGCCGACCGCTTCTGGATGCTCCCGGCCAGCGAGCACAGCGACCGGCAGATCCGCGCCCGCTCGCAGTCCATGCTCGACCGCGCCAACCCCGCCTACCTGGAAAGCTTCATCCTCGACTGAGGAGAAACAGCGTGAACGCGTACGAAGACCCGTACCTGATCATCTCCTCCGACTGCCACGCCGGACTGCCCACCGAGCGGTACCGCCCCTACCTCGACTCCCGGTTCCACCGTGCCTTCGACGAGTTCCTCGGCCAGCGCGACGCCCGCCGCGAGGAGGCCACCCGCCTGGGCATCCGCAACGAGGCCTTCGCCGAGAAGTGGTTCCACGACCACGAGGAGGGCCTCAAAGGCGGCTGGGACAGCGCCCAGCGCCTGAAGGAGCTCGACGGCGACGGGGTCGCGGCCGAGGTCGTCTTCCCCGACGCCGACGCCGTGGACAGCCAGACCGCCGCCCCCTTCGGGGTGGGCCTGGGCCTCTCCGGCGACCAGGACCCCGAGCTCGGCATGGCCGGAGCCCAGGCGCACAACCGCTGGCTCGCCGAGTTCGTCTCCCGCAACCCCGAGCGGCACTGCGGCGTCGCCCTGCTGCCCGTCACCGCCGAGCCGGCCAAGGTCGTCGCCGAGATCCACCGGGCCAAGGAGTCCGGCCTCGGCGCCCTGATGATCCCCTCCATGTGGGTGGACAAGGCCCCCTACCACGACCGCCGCTACGACCCCGTCTGGGCGGCCGCCGCCGAGACCGGGATGCCCGTCGTCACCCACTCGGGAGCCGCTCCGCGCCACGAGTACGGCGACCACCTGGGCATCTACGTCTCCGAGGTCACCTGGTGGCCGGCCCGGCCGCTGTGGTTCCTGCTGTGGTCCGGTGCCTTCGAGCGCCACCCTGGCCTGAAGTTCGGCGTCGCCGAGTCGGGCTGCTGGTGGCTCCCGAACCAGCTGTGGTTCATGGACCGCCTCTACCTCGGCGCGCACGGCGGCAAGAAGCTCTCGCCCTTCGCCGAGCTGAAACGCCCGCCGAGCGAGTACCTCGACCGCCAGGTCTTCGTCTGCGCCACCAACACCAAGCGGCGCGAACTCGCCCAGCGCTACGAGATCGGCGTGGACAACATCCTGTGGGGCTCGGACTTCCCGCACCCCGAGGGCACCTGGCCCGACACCCGCGACTGGCTGGCGAAGACCTTCCACGACATCCCGGTCGCCGAGACCCGGCGCATGCTGGGCCTGGCGGCGGCCGAGGTCTTCGGCTTCGACACGGCGAAGCTCGCCCCGCTCGCCCGCCGGATCGGCCCCACCCCGGCCGAACTGGGCCAGAGCCCGGACCAGGCCGCGGTGGAGGCCTCCTGGGCCCGCTCCCGCGAGACCGGCCGGCACTGGCTCACCGGCGAGGACTTCCCGGTATTGGGGGTCACGTCATGACCGGGGACCGCTACACGGTCATCTCCGCGGACTGCCACGCGGGCGCCGACCTGCTGGACTACAAGCCGTACCTGGCCAAGCGCCACCACGACGCGTTCGACGCCTGGGCCGCCACGTACGTCAACCCGTACGAGGACCTCCTCGCGGACACCGCCGACCGGAACTGGAACTCGGCCCGCCGGCTGGCGGAGCTGGAGGCGGACGGGATCGTCGCGGAGGTGGTCTTCCCGAACACCATCCCGCCGTTCTTCCCCAAGGCCTCCCTGATGGCCCAGCCCCCGTCGGCGGCCGAGTACGAGCTGCGCTGGGCGGGCCTCCAGGCGCACAACCGCTGGCTGGCCGACTTCTGCGCGGACGCGCCGGGCCGGCGGGCGGGGGTGGCGCAGATCCTGCTGAACGACGTGGACGCGGCGGTGAAGGAGATCCGCCGCACCCGGGAGGCCGGGCTGACGGGCGGCGTCCTGCTGCCCGGCGTCCCGCCCGGCTCGACGGTGCCGGAGCTGTACTCGGACGCGTACGACCCCATCTGGGCGGTCTGCGACGAACTGGACGTCCCGGTCAACCACCACGGCGGCTCGGCGTCCCCGCCGCTGGGCGACGAGCCGGCGGCCCGCGCCGTCTTCATGGTGGAGACCACCTGGTTCTCGCACCGCGCCCTGTGGCACCTGATCTTCGGCGGCGCCTTCCGCCGCCACCCGGGCCTGAAACTGGTCCTGACGGAACAGGGCTCGGGCTGGATCCCCGGCGTCCTCCAGATGCTGGACTACTACCACGGGCGCCTGGTGGCGGCCTCGTCCACGGCGGAGTCCAAGTTCGGGGCGGGGCTGGCCGACTCGATGGGCAAGGGCCCGAGCGAGGTGTGGCGGGACAACTGCTTCGTGGGGGCCAGCTTCATGCGCCCCCACGAGGTCCCGCTGCGGGAGCGGATCGGCCTCGACAAGATCATGTGGGGCAGCGACTACCCCCACGACGAGGGCACCACCCCGTACTCCCGCGAGGGCCTGCGCATCGCGTACGCGGGCCTCCCGAGGGAGGAGGTCGCGGCGATGGCCGGCGGCAACGCGGCCCGGGTGTACGGCTTCGACCTGACCCTGCTGGACGCGGTGGCGGCGAAGTGCGGCCCGCTGGTCTCGGAGGTGGCCGAACCGCTGACGTCGGTCCCGCCGGACGCCACCAGCCCGGCCTTCGCCCGTGGGGGGTCGGTCCGGGTCTGGTGACGTGGGTTCCCGCCGGGCGGATCACCAGGGGCTCAGCCTCTTGATCCGCTCGGGCGGGATCCGCTCCAGGCCCCGGACGTTGCCCTTCGCGCCGAGTGTGATCGTCAACCGGTCCAGGTCCGCGAGCGGGGTGAGGTCGTGGCTGCCCGTGGACCCGGTCAGGGTCAGGTCCGTGAGCTCGGGAAGGTCGCGGAGCGCCGCAAGGCCGTTCGGGCTCTGGCAGTTGCCGAGGTGCAGCTCCCTGAGCTGGGGTTGGCTGAGCAGTGCCGCGGGATCCAGGTCCTCGTGCTCCAGCACGTTGAGGGTGCGGAGCCCGGGAAGCGCCGGCAGCCCGGCCACCTCGTCGAGGAGCCCGGGCCCACTGACGGTCAGCAGGTCCAGCCGGGGCCAAGGCGCCAGGGAGTCCAGCCGGGGCTCGGGGCCGAGCAGTACGAGTGCCTTGAGGGACTGAGGGGCAGGCAGGTCGGAGACGCGCCGCACGCCGGTCGGCGTCTTGAGCGTCAGCCATTCGAGCGCGGGCAACTCCGCCAGGGGGGAGAGGTCCAGCCCGGCGGGCAGGTCGGTCAGCACCAGGGTCCGGAGTCGTGGAAGCGCGGTGAGCGGCCCCAGCCCGGACAGTGCCGGGCAGCTGTAGAGACCCAGGTATTCGAGTTCCTCGTGGACGGTCAGCGCCCCGAGGTCCGTCAGCCCGTTGCGGAAGAGCACCAGGTTCGTCAGCCGCCGGTCGGCCGGCCACTCCGGGATCCCCCCTGCATCGCTGATGTGCACCCGTTCCACGTGCGGCAGCCGGGCCAGATCGGCCAGCTGCTCGGGAGTGCGGACCATGAGCATCGCCTTGCCCAGGGAGGCATCGGCCAGGACCTCTTCGGTGAACTCCGCACTGTCGAAGTCCCCCCAGCTGCGCGCGATCTCCCACTGCACGGCGCTGCGGTCGTCATGGCGGAAGCGGGCGACCACCCCCAGGGCCCGGTCCCCGCCGACCAGCGCCGCCGTCCGCACGCAGGCGGCAGCCTCGTCCCGGGAGAGTTCCTCGGGCTGCGGGAGCAACTCCAGTACCAGCTCCCCGGCCTTCGCCAGTTCCTCCGCCTCCTCCGGCGTGCGCGGCGGCAGCAGTTCGGCCGTCCGGGACTGGATCTCGCTCCGCAGGGCCGGGTCCAGTTCCGGGGCGTGTTCCAGGCAGGCGGCGGTCAGGAGGGTCAGGCGGTTGCGAGCCGACTTGACCTTGTCGGCCCGCTTCAGCAGGCCCCGCAGGATGCGGGTGCGTTCGTCCGGGCGGGCGTGGCCCACCGCCATGCGGACCACGTCGTCCCAGGTGTCGTCCTGGGCGTTGCGTACGAGGACCCCGAAGTCGCGGGACTCCACCGCCGCCTTGGCGCCCAGGTAGTCCTGGAAGGTGCGGTGGACGAAGTCCACCGAGCCCTTCACCGGCTCGCGCAGCAGCCCGCTGCGGATCAGGAGGTGGGTGAAGACCTGCTCCGGGTCACCCTGGACCTGCGGCATGACCTCCAGCCACTCCGCGACCAGCTCGACGGCCTCCTCCCGCCCCGCCTCCACCTGGCCGTTGCGGATCAGCCAGTACGCGAACCGCTGGAGCAGCAGGATCTGTTCGTCCCGGGTGAGGTAGACCCCCTCCACCCCCGCGATCTCCCGCTCCGTGTCCCGCCGGACCAGCAGCATGTCCAGCGCCGCGTCGTACAGCTCCTTCCGGGCCCGGGGCAGCCGCATCCGCCGGTCCCGGTTCAGGGCGCACAGCAGCGCGCACATCAGGGGGTTGGTGGCGAGGCGGCCCAGGTCGCGGCGGGCCGTCACCGCCTCGCGCAGCGAGGTCTCGTACGCGTCCAGGTCCTCGCCCGGGCACTCCGCCCGCGCGGCGCGGTGCCAGTGCCCGATGAAGGCGCCCACCTCCTCCCGCTCCATCGGCAGCAGCGCGTGCGGGACGAAGCCCTGCCCCGCGAGCCAGTCCTCCGGTACGGCCGACGGGCGGGTGGTGACCACGTAACGGGCCTTCGGGAAGGCCGAGATCAGGGAGCGCAGCCAGGTCTCCGTACGGCCGCGCAGCCGCTGCGGGACCTCGTCCACCCCGTCCACCAGGACCAGCGCCCGGCCGCTCAGCATCAGCTCCTCGACCCAGCCGGGCGGCGCCGACAGCGGCACCCCGGCGGCCCGGAGGAACTCCTCCGGCAGGGGCAGTGCCTCCGCCGTCGTGAAGGACCGCAGCCGCAGCACGAACGGTACGGACAGGGCCCAGGACCCCTCGGTCTGCCGGGCCGCGTTCAGTGCCAGCCACTGGAGCAGGGTGCTCTTGCCCGAGCCCGCCGGGCCCCGCAGCAGGACCCGTTCCGCCGCGCCGAGGGCCTGCTCCGCCCGGACCGTCGTACGGTGCGGCCCCGCCTCGCCCGGCAGCACCGGCGGCTGCTCGCCGCTCACGCCGAGGCTGATGTACGCCAGGTCCAGCGGCCATTCCTCCCGGGCCCGGCCGGTGGTCAGGCCGAACAGCTGGAGCCGGCCGTGGGTGTCGGCCACCCAGCGGGCGTACCGCTCCTCGAAGGCGTGCCCCGCCCCGTCGCCGGCCCGTCCGGCCAGCCGGTCCACCGACCGCTGCAACGCGCCCGCGCGCCGCACGAGTTCCACCTCTGCCCGCGCCCCGAACGAGGGCAGCGTCGTCAGGTACTCCACCGTGTGCGCGCAGGCCAGCCGGACCAGGTCCCGGGCCACGGCCTGCGCCGACGGGCTCAGCCCCGCCCCCGCCGGCACCGGGAGCAGCGCGGCCAGTCGTACCGGGTCCAGGTCCGCCGCGAAGACGGCGTCGGCGTCCACGCCGCCCAGCCCCGCGAAGGCGTCGGCGACCGCGTCGAGCGCCGCCAGCCGTTCGTGCTCCGGCAGCCGGGCGGCGGCCCCGCCCAGCCGCTCCGCCAGCTCCCCGGCCAGCCTCCGCGCCTCCGGCTCGCCGAGCTCCTCCGGCCGGCGCCAGCGCGCGGCCGGCCGCAGCGCGCGGTCCGTGAGGCCCGCGCCCGGGACCTGGCCCAGCCGGGACCTCCACAGCCACCCCGCCGCCGTGCTCGCCGCCCGGAGTGCGGCGGTTTCCACCCCTGCCATGCGCCCTCCCCCTTGTACCCCGGGTAACCCCGTCGGATACTGATCGGTAACAACCCCTAGCGGCACCCCGGAACCCGCCCTAAGGTGCGCCCATGCCAAATCTGCCCGATGTCGTGCTGTGGTCCATACCCGCCTTCGTGCTGCTCACCGTCATCGAGGTGGTCAGTTACCGGCTCCATCCCGACGAGGACGCCGCCGGCTACGACGCCAAGGACGCGGTCACCAGCGTCACCATGGGGCTCGGCAGCATCGGCTTCGACCTGCTCTGGAAGATCCCGGTCGTCGCGGTCTTCACGGCCGTCTACGAACTGACGCCGCTGCGGGTGCCGTTCCTGTGGTGGACCGCCCTGCTGATGCTGCTCGTCCAGGACTTCCTCTACTACTGGCAGCACCGGCTCCACCACGTCATCCGGATCCTGTGGGCCTGCCACGTGGTCCACCACAGCAGCCGGAACTTCAACCTCACCACCGCCCTGCGCCAGCCCTGGACCAGCGCGACCACCTGGTGGTTCTACCTGCCGATGGTCGCCCTCGGGGTGCACCCCGCCGCGATCCCCTTCTGCTACGGCATCAACCTGCTCTACCAGTTCTGGGTGCACACCGAGCGCATCGGGAAGCTGCCGCGCCCCTACGAGTACCTCTTCAACACCCCCTCCCACCACCGCGTCCACCACGCCTCCCAGGGCGGCTACCTGGACCGCAACTTCGGCGGCATCCTGATCGTCTGGGACCGGATGTTCGGGTCCTGGGTGGGGGAGACGGACCAGCCCGTCTACGGGCTCACCAAGAACATCGACACCTACAATCCGCTGCGCGTCGCCACCCACGAGTACGCCGCCATCGCCCGCGACGTCCGCGCCGCCCGCAGCTGGCGCGAGCGCGCCGGGCGGGTGTTCCGGGGGCCCGGCTGGCAGCCCTCCCCGGCGGCCCCGGCCGCGCGGCCCGAGAAGGCGCCGGAGCCCGCCGCGTGAGCGCCGTCCAGTCCCGTGTGCGGCGCGTACCGGAGAGCGCCGGTACCGCCGGGCGGGTGCTGCTCGGTGCCTTCGCCGTGGCCTCGGCCGCCGACCTCCTCTCGCTCCTCGCCGGCTGGCACCCGGGGCACCTGATCGCCAAGCCGCTGCTGATGCCGCTGCTGGTGGGATACGTGCTCACCCTCCGGGCGCCCCGGCTGCTGGTGGCCGCCCTGCTCTTCGGCTGGGGCGGGGACCTCGCCCTGCTCTTCGACGCCGAGCCCGCCTTCCTCGTCGGCATGGGCTCCTTCGCCGCCGGGCACGTCTGCTACCTGGCGCTGTTCGGGCGGGGCCGGACCAGCCCCGCGCTCGGGGGCGCGTACGCCGTGGCGCTCGTCGGGACCGTCGCGCTGCTATGGCCCGACCTGCCGGCGGACCTGCGGATCCCCGTGGCCGGCTACAGCCTGCTGCTGGCCTCCATGGCCTACCGCTCCAGCGCGCTGGGCCGGGTCGCCGGGGCGGGCGGGGCGCTGTTCCTGCTCTCCGACACCCTCATCGCCACCGGGGTGGCCGAGTGGCCGCAGCTGCCCCGACCCGACTTCTGGATCATGGCGACGTACCTGGCGGCCCAGTACCTGCTGGCCCTGGGAGCGGTCCGTCGGGAGCAGGCGTACCGTAGGGAAGTCATACAAGACTGAACGATCTTCAACCGGAGGGCTGCACCACCATGCGCGCCACCGTCATCCACGCCCCGCACGACATCCGCGTGGAGGAGGTGCCCGACGCTGCGATCCAGCGCCCCGAGGACGCCGTCGTCCGCGTGCTGCGCGCCTGCATCTGCGGCAGCGACCTGTGGGCCTACCGCGGCGAGGCCCAGCGCCAGCCCGGCCAGCGCATCGGGCACGAGTTCCTCGGCATCGTCGAGGAGACCGGCTCCGCCGTCTCCGGCCTCAAGGCCGGCGACCTGGTCGTGGCCCCCTTCATGTGGTCCGACGGCACCTGCGACTACTGCTCCGAGGGCCTGTACACCTCCTGCGTGCACGGCGGCTTCTGGGGCTCGGTCGGCTTCGACGGCGGCCAGGGCGAGGCCGTACGGGTCCCGCACGCCGACGGCACCCTGGTGAAGCTGCCCGCCGCGGCCGCCTCCGACGACCACCTGCTGACGGGCCTCCTCGCGCTCTCCGACGTCATGGGCACCGGCCACCACGCCGCCCTGGGCGCCGGCGTCCGCGCGGGCTCCACCGTCGCCGTCGTCGGCGACGGGGCGGTCGGCCTCTGCGGGGTCCTCGCGGCCAAGCGGCTCGGCGCCGAGCGGATCATCGCCCTGGGCCGCCACAGCGCCCGTACCGACATCGCGAAGCTCTTCGGGGCCACCGACGTGGTCGCCGAGCGCGGTGAGGCGGCCGAGGCGGCCGTCCGCGAGCTGACCGGCGGACAGGGCGCGCACGCCGTCATCGAGGCCGTGGGTACCGAGCAGTCCATGCGCACGGCCGTGAACATCACCCGCGACGGCGGCGCCATCGGCTACGTCGGCGTCCCCCACGGCAGCGGCACCGGCCTGGACCTCGGCGTGATGTTCGACCGCAACATCAGCCTGCGCGGCGGTGTGGCGCCGGTCCGCGCCTACATCCCGGAGCTGCTGGAGGACGTGCTGAGCGGCGCGATCGACCCGTCGCCCGTCTTCGACCGGGCCGTGTCCCTGGACGAGGTCCCGGACGGCTACCGCGCGATGGACGACCGCAGCGCCCTCAAGGTCCTGATCAAGCCCTGACCCGGCGGGCGTCACGAGGGGCCGGGCGGGTGATCCCCGCCCGGCCCTTTCCGCTATCGCTAGTCTCGTCCGCTACCGCTTGACGGCCTTGAGGGCGTCGACCACGCCCGCGCCGTAGAAGCCGGTCTGGCCCCACTTGGCCTGGTAGGTGGTGGCGTCGATCAGGTTGCCGGTGCCGTCGTAGATCTTGTCCGGGCAGGCGGTCTTCGTCGCCTGGGCCTTGAGCATGGCCTGGAGCTGCGTGGGCGTGGCCCACGGGTGCGCGCTCTTGAGCAGGGCCGCGACGCCCACGACGTGCGGGGTGGCCATCGAGGTGCCCTGCTTGTAGCCGTAGCCGCCGCCCGGGAGGGTGGACAGGACGCGGCCGTTGGCGTCGGGGGTGGCCGGGATCTGCCACTTGTCGCCGCCGGGGGCGGCCACGTCGACGACGCCGAGGCCGTAGCTGGAGTAGTACGACCGGAAGCCCTTGTCGCCGGTCGCGCTGACCGTGACCACGCCGGGCAGCTGCGCGGGCAGGTCCAGGCAGACCTTCGGGTCGATGGTGCGCGGTGACGGGGTGGCGTCGTCCGGGCTGGTGTCGTCGGTGATCGAGGCGGCGGCCAGGTCCCAGTTCTCGTTTCCGGCCGCGGCCACGTTCAGCACGCCCTTGCGCTCGGCGTACTTGCCGGCCCGGGTGAGGGCCTCCACCAGCGCCTTCTGGTCGTCGTCCGTCTTGCAGTTGAAGTACCAGGGGTCGACGTAGTAGCTGTTGTTCGTCACCGCGATCCCCTTCTCGGCGGCGAACATGAACCCGCAGACGACCGCCTCGGTGTAGAAGAGGCTGGTCCCCGGCTCGCTCACCTTGATCGCGGCGACCTTGACGCCCGGCGCGACCCCGCTGACGCCGATCCCGTTGCGCGCGGCGGCGATGGTGCCCGCCACGTGCGTGCCGTGGTCGCTGCCGTCGGGGTACGGGCGCCAGGCGCCGTCGGTGGTGTCCGCGACACCGCCGACGCAGTTGGCTGACTGCCCCTTGGAGAAGTTCGGGGCGAGGTCGGGGTGGGTGTCGTCCACACCCGTGTCGATGACGCCGACGGTGACGTCCCGGCTGCCCGCCTCGATCTTCTGGGCCTGGTCGGCCTTGATCGCCCGCAGGTCCCACTGGTTGGCCTCCAGGGGTTCCTGCCCCGGCTCCGCCGCCGCCGCGGCCCGCGCGGCGTCCGCGTCGCCCAGCCGCTGGGTGGTGCCCTCCTCGGTGGTCTGCACCGTCTTGAGGGGGGCCGTACGGGTGGCTCCCACGGACACGAACAGGTTCCGCTGGGCCCGCAGCTGCTTGGCGAAGTCCGGGTTCTGGGAATGTGCGACGACGACGCCGATCTGTTCATAGGACGTCACCACCGTCCCGCCGGCCTGCTCGATGGCCTTCGCGGCCTGCCGGGCCGTGCCGTACGCGGTCAGGTTCGCCACGTACGAGAGCGCGGGGCCGGTGGCGGCGGCCGGCGCGGCCGTCGCCGGACCCGCCGTGTCGCCCAGCGGCGTGGCCGAGGCAGCCACCGAGGGCAGGAAGGCGAGTGAGGCCGTGAGCGCCAGACCGACCGGAACGGCGAGGGCACGCCGGCGGCCGGATCCCAGATGAGCCATGGGTTCTCCACATCATCCGTGAAGGAGCAGTCCGCACGCGGTCGCGCCGGACGCGTTCATGACAAGCGAACCTAGCGCCGCCGTTCCCCTTTGCGCCATCAGTTCGAGAAATCGGCGGTTCTCGGCCGTTCGGAAGGCGGAGCCGCCACGGAAACCACGGGTGTTGAACCGTCCCGGTCCCCCGGCCGTGCCGTTGACCGGGGGGCTCGGCACCACCGCCCCCCACACGGAGGTTGTTTTGTCCGTCCCCACCGCACCCGCGCCACAAGGAGAACCCCCCGTGACCACGCAAGCAGCGCCGCCGCCGGGCGGCGCGGGACCGGCCCAGGTGTCGCCCGAAGAATTCGCGCGCGTCCAGCAGAGCCCCGAATTCACCGAACTGCGCCGTTCCTACCGTTCCTTCGCCTTCCCGCTCACCGTGGCCTTCATCGCCTGGTACCTGCTCTACGTCCTGCTGTCCAACTACGCGGGCGGCTTCATGGGGACCAAGCTCTTCGGCAACATCAACGTCGCCCTCGTGCTCGGACTCGCCCAGTTCGCGACGACCTTCCTGATCGCCTGGCTGTACTCGCGGCACGCCGCCGCCAAGCTCGACCCCAAGGCACAGGCCATCAAGAACCGTCTGGAGGGCGGAGCATGAGCGCCATCCCGCACCTGACGACCGCCGCCGGCGCCACCGAACACCGCCCGCTGATCATCACCCTGTTCGGGCTGTTCGTCGTCGCCACCCTCGTCATCACCGTCTGGGCCGGCCGCCAGACCAAGGACGCCGCCGACTTCTACGCCGGCGGCCGCCAGTTCACCGGCTTCCAGAACGGCCTCGCCATCTCCGGCGACTACATGTCCGCCGCGTCCTTCCTCGGCATCGCCGGAGCCATCGCCCTCTTCGGCTACGACGGCTTCCTCTACTCCATCGGCTTCCTCGTCGCCTGGCTGGTGGCCCTGCTGCTGGTCGCCGAGCCGCTGCGCAACTCCGGCCGCTACACCATGGGCGACGTGCTCGCGTACCGGATGCGCCAGCGGCCCGTCCGCACCGCCGCCGGCGCCTCCACCATCGTGGTCTCGATCTTCTACCTGCTCGCGCAGATGGCCGGCGCCGGCGTGCTCGTCTCCCTGCTGCTGGGCATCACCGCCGACGGCGGAAAGATCGCCGTGGTCGCCCTGGTCGGCGTCCTGATGATCGTCTACGTGACCATCGGCGGGATGAAGGGCACCACCTGGGTCCAGATGATCAAGGCGGTGCTGCTGATCGCGGGAACCCTGCTGATCACCTTCCTGGTGCTGCTGAAGTTCAACTTCAACATCTCGGCGCTGCTCGGGCAGGCCGCCGAGAACAGCGGCAAGGGGGCGAAGTTCCTGGAGCCGGGACTCAAGTACGGCAAGGACTCGCTCACCAAGCTGGACTTCTTCTCCCTCGGCCTCGCCCTGGTCCTCGGCACGGCGGGCCTGCCGCACATCCTGATCCGCTTCTACACCGTGCCCACCGCCAAGGCCGCCCGTAAGTCCGTGAACTGGGCCATCGGCATCATCGGCGCCTTCTACCTGATGACGATCGCCCTCGGCTTCGGCGCCGCCGCCCTGCTCAACCGCGACGACATCATCAAGTCCAACAAGGCCGGCAACACCGCCGCCCCGCTGCTCGCCCAGGCCGTCGGCGGCGGCCCCGACTCCACCGGCGGCGCGATCCTCCTCGCGGTGATCTCCGCGGTGGCCTTCGCCACCATCCTCGCGGTGGTCGCAGGCCTCACCCTGGCCTCCTCCTCTTCCTTCGCGCACGACATCTACGTCAACGTCATCCGCAAGGGACGGGCCACCGAGAAGGAGGAGGTGCGCGCCGCCCGCCTGTCGACCGTGGTCATCGGCGCCGTCGCGATCTTCCTCGGGGCGCTGGCCCGCGACATGAACGTCGCCGGTCTGGTCGCCCTCGCCTTCGCGGTCGCCGCCTCCGCGAACCTGCCGACCATCCTCTACAGCCTCTTCTGGAAGCGCTTCACCACCCAGGGCGCGCTCTGGTCCATCTACGGTGGCCTGATCTCGGCGGTCGGCCTGGTGCTCTTCTCCCCGGTCGTCTCCGGGAAGCCCACGTCGATGTTCAAGGACGCCGACTTCTACTGGTTCCCGCTGGAGAACCCGGGCATCATCTCGATCCCGCTCGGCTTCCTCCTCGGCTGGCTGGGCACGGTCCTCTCCAAGGAGGAGGCCGACCCGCAGAAGTTCGCCGAGCTGGAGGTACGCTCCCTCACCGGCACCGGGGCCCACTGAACAGAGGCTCCCCGAAACCGTACGAACACGGTGCGTGGCCGCGTCGTACTTCCGTACGACGCGGCCGCGTTACGTCTCGTTCATTCGGGCACCCCTCGGGGACACGAGGGTCGCGTACGCTCGATCCATAGAACCTCTAGATCCGGACAGGGGAGGGGGGCCACAGTGCTTCTCGACACGTACGGCCGCGTGGCCACTGACCTGCGCGTCTCGCTCACCGACCGGTGCAACCTGCGCTGTACCTACTGCATGCCCGAAGAGGGCCTGCAGTGGCTGGGGAAGTCCGATCTGCTGAGCGACGACGAGATCGTCCGGCTGATCCGCATCGCCGTCACGCAACTGGGCATCACCGAGGTCCGCTTCACCGGCGGCGAGCCGCTGCTGCGGCCGGGCCTGGTCGGCATCGTCGAGCGGTGCGCCGCCCTGGAGCCCCGCCCCAAGATGTCGCTGACCACCAACGGCATCGGCCTCAAGCGCACCGCCCAGGCGCTCAAGGCCGCCGGCCTGGACCGAGTGAACGTTTCTCTCGACACCCTGCGCCCCGAGGTCTTCAAGACCCTCACCCGCCGCGACCGCCACCACGACGTGATCGACGGCATGGCCGCCGCCCGCGAGGCCGGCCTCACCCCGGTCAAGGTCAACGCCGTCCTGATGCCCGGGCTCAACGACGACGAGGCCCCCGACCTGCTCGCCTGGGCCGTGGAGAACGAGTACGAGCTCCGCTTCATCGAGCAGATGCCGCTCGACGCCCAGCACGGCTGGAAGCGCGACGGCATGATCACCGCCGGGGACATCCTCCAGTCCCTGCGCACCCGCTTCACCCTCACCGAGGAGGGCTCCGAGGAGCGCGGCTCCGCCCCCGCCGAACGCTGGGTGGTCGACGGCGGCCCGGCCACGGTCGGGGTCATCGCCTCCGTCACCCGACCCTTCTGCGGCGCCTGCGACCGCACCCGGCTCACGGCCGACGGCCAGGTCCGTACGTGCCTGTTCGCCACCGAGGAGTCCGACCTGCGCTCGGCGCTGCGCTCGGGCGCCCCGGACGAGGAGATCGCCCGCCTGTGGAAGGTGGCGATGTGGGGCAAGAAGGCCGGCTCCGGCCTCGACGACCCGTCCTTCCTCCAGCCCGACCGCCCGATGTCGGCGATCGGCGGCTGACCGCCGCCCCCGCACACGGACGAGGCCCCCTCCCCGCACCGGGGAGGGGGCCTCGCGGCGTTCCGGGGGGACGGCTCAGCGCTCCGAGCCCTCCGGCTGCACCCACTCGTCCAGCTTCACGACGTCCTTGAGGAAACCGCGCACGCCCAGGAACTGCGACAGGTGCTCACGGTGCTCCTCGCACGCCAGCCAGGTCTTGCGCCGCTCCGGCGCGTGCAGTTTCGGGTTGTTCCACGCCAGGACCCATACGGCCGCGTCGCGGCAGCCCTTGGCGGAGCAGGTGGGGGTTTCGGAAGAGGTCACGGGCCCCACCCTACAAACGGAAGGGCGACGCCGGGCAGCCACGGGGGGAGCTGCCCGGCGTCGGTCCGTCGCTCCGACGGGGGATGCGGAGCGCGTAGGCAGTATGTCACGCAGGACCGGGTGCGGTGCACCGGAACTTCATGATTGATCTGAGCTTTTCCTGAGGTTCCCCGGCTCCAGTGCGGGGCGCACAGGGGCGGGTACGAAGTGCGACGGCAGCGAGGGCGTCGACTCGCGCCCGGCGTTCGCGATGACCACCGCGATGTAGGGGAGCAGGAGGCCGGCCGCGAGCGTCACGATGGCCACATGGCGTTCCACGTTCCACAGGATCACCGTGGCGATCACCGAAAGGGTCCTGATTCCCATCGAGATCACGTACCGGCGCTGGCGCCCCCGTACGTCCTCCGCGAGTCCCATGCGGGCACCGGTGATCCGGAAGACCTCGGCCCCGTTCCGCTTCGTCCGCTGCATGCCACCACCGTACGCCGCCCCTGAGACGGCGGGGAGGAGGGGGTCCCGCCCGAACGGAGCCGCCCGAGGTGCGCGGTCCGCCCCGCGGACCCAGACTGGCCCCACATGCGCACACCGCGCCGCGAGGAGGCTCGACATGTCTTGGTTGTGGGCGATCATCGTCGGTTTCGTGCTGGGCCTCATAGCCCGGGCCATCCTGCCGGGCAAGCAGCACCAGCCGCTCTGGCTGACGACCATCTTCGGCATCATCGGCGGCATCCTCGGCAACGCCGTCGCGACGTGGATCGGAGTCCACGACACCCGGGGCATCGACTGGATCCGCCACCTGCTCCAGCTCGCCGGAGCCGTGGTCGTCGTCGGCCTCGGCGACATGCTCTACCTGGCCCTCAAGGGCGGCAAGCGCCGTACGGCGTAGCCCCGCCGGCCCGGCCCGGCCATGACGAAGGGGCCGGCACGGACGCGATGTCCGCGCCGGCCCCTCGCCGGGGTGCCGTCAGGCGCCGGTCACCTCGACCGCCGCCAGGTTCTTCTTGCCGCGGCGCAGCACCAGCCAGCGCCCGTGCAGCAGGTCCTCCCGCGCCGGGACCGCGTCCTCGGCGGTGACCTTCACGTTGTTCACGTAGGCGCCGCCCTCCTTCACGGTCCGGCGCGCGGCGGACTTGCTGGCGACCAGGCCGGTCTCCGCGAACAGGTCCACCACGAGGCCCGGCTCGGCCACCTTCGCGTGCGGCAGCTCGGACAGGGCCGCCGCCAGGGTGGCCTCGTCCAGGTCCGCCAGCTCGCCCTGGCCGAACAGCGCCTTCGACGCCGCGATCACGGCGGCGCACTGGTCCGCGCCGTGCACCAGCGTGGTCAGCTCCTCCGCGAGAGCCCGCTGCGCGGCCCGCGCCTGCGGGCGCTCGGCGGTCTGTGCCTCCAGCTCCTCCAGCTCCTCACGGGAGCGGAAGGAAAGGATGCGCATGTAGGTGGAGATGTCCCGGTCGTCCACGTTCAGCCAGAACTGGTAGAACGCGTACGGGGTGGTCATCTCCGGGTCGAGCCAGACGGCCCCGCTCTCGGACTTGCCGAACTTGGTGCCGTCCGCCTTGACCATCAGCGGGGTCGCCAGCGCGTGCACCTGGGCCTGCGGCTCCAGGCGGTGGATCAGGTCCAGGCCGGCCGTCAGGTTGCCCCACTGGTCCGAGCCGCCCTGCTGGAGGGTGCAGCCGTAGCGGCGGTACAGCTCCAGGAAGTCCATGCCCTGGAGCAGCTGGTAGCTGAACTCGGTGTAGCTGATGCCCTGGTCGGACTCCAGCCGCTTGGCGACCGAGTCCTTCGTCAGCATCTTGTTGACGCGGAAGTGCTTGCCGATGTCCCGCAGGAACTCGATCGCGGACATGCCCGCGGTCCAGTCCAGGTTGTTGACCATGACCGCCGCGTTCTCGCCCTCGAAGGACAGGAACGGCTCGATCTGCGTGCGCAGGCGCGTCACCCAGTTCGCGACGGTCTCCGGGTCGTTCAGCGTCCGCTCGGCCGTCGGCCGCGGGTCGCCGATCTGCCCGGTCGCCCCGCCGACCAGCGCCAGCGGGCGGTGGCCCGCCTGCTGGAGCCGGCGCACGGTCAGCACCTGCACCAGGTGTCCCACGTGCAGCGAGGCGGCCGTCGGGTCGAAGCCGCAATAGAACGTGACGGGACCGTCCGCGAAGGCCTTGCGCAGCGCTTCTTCATCGGTGGACTGGGCGAACAGCCCGCGCCACTTCAGTTCGTCGACGATGTCCGTCACGGTCTCTCGACTCCTTACGAATTGTGGAAATGCCGTGTTCAGTCTAGGTGCGTCAGACGCCCTTGCTGACCGAACTCATGTTGAAGTCCGGGATGCGGACAGCGGGCATCGCGGCGCGTGTGAACCAGTCGCCCCACTCGCGCGGCAGCGTCTTCTCGGTGCGTCCCGCCTCCGAGGCCCGCGACAGCAGGTCCACCGGGGACTCGTTGAAGCGGAAGTTGTTCACCTCGCCCGTGACCTGCCCGTTCTCCACCAGGTAGACCCCGTCCCGGGTCAGGCCCGTGAGCAGCAGGGTGGCCGGGTCGACCTCGCGGATGTACCAGAGGCAGGTCAGCAGCAGACCCCGCTCGGTGGACGCGACCATCTCCTCCAGCGACTTGTCCCCGCCGCCCTCCAGGATCAGGTTCCCGAAGGCCGGCGACAGCGGCAGCCCGGTCAGCCCGGCGCTGTGCCGGGTCGTGGTCAGCCGGGCCAGTTCGCCGCCGCTGATCCACTCGGTCGCCGGCACCGGCAGGCCGTTGTCGAACACCGAGGCGTCGTCGCCGGAGCTGTGGGCGATCACGAACGGCGCGGATTCCAGGCCCGGCGCGTTCGGGTCGCTGCGCAGGGTCAGCGGCAGCCGCGAGAGCCGCTCGCCGATCCGCGTGCCGCCGCCCGGCTTGGAGAAGACCGTCCGGCCCTCCGCCGCGTCCCGGGCCGCCGCCGACCACATCTGGTAGATCAGCAGGTCGGCCACGGCCGTCGGGGGCAGCAGCGTCTCGTACCGCCCGGCGGGCAGCTCCACCTTGCGCTCGGCCCAGCCGAGGCGGACGGCGAGCTCCGCGTCCAGGACGGTCGGGTCGACGTCCTTGAAGTCGCGGGTGGCGCGCCCGGCCCAGGCGGAGCGGAGCCGGTCCGGGGACTTGGCGTTGAGCTCCAGGGTGCCGTTCGGCTGGTCGTGGCGCAGCCGCAGGCCCGTCGAGGTGCCGACGTACGTGGAGACCAGCTCGTGGCTGGCGAAGCCGTAGAGCTCCCGGCCGCCCGCCCGGGCGCGGGCGAAGGCCTCGCCGAGGGCCGGGGCGAAGTCCGCGAACACGGCCGAGGAGGTCTCGTCCGGCGCGTCGGTGAAGTCCGGCGAGGCCGGGGTCCCGGTCACCAGCGGCTGGGCGTCCTCGGCGGGACCGGCGGCCCGCGCGGCCGCCTCGGCGGCCCGTACGAGCGGCTCCAGGTCGGCGGCGGTGACGGCGGAGCGCGAGACGACCCCCGAGGCCGTCCCCTGGCCGCCGTCGACGGTGGCGATGACGGTGAGGGTGCGGCCGCGGGTGACTCCGTTGGTGGTCAGCGCGTTCCCGGCCCAGCGCAGGTTGGCGCTGGACTCCTCGTCGGCGATGACGACGCAGCCGTCGGCGGTGGACAGCTCCAGGGCCCGCTCGACGATCTCGTGGGGCTTCGTACGGCTCATCGGCCGGCCTCCTGGGTGGTGTTCAGGATGTTCACGTCGCGGAACAGGGCCGACGGGCAGCCGTGGGAGACCGCCGCGACCTGGCCCGGCTGGGCCTTCCCGCAGTTGAAGGCGCCGCCCAGGACGTAGGTCTGCGGGCCGCCGACCTTCTCCATCGAGCCCCAGAAGTCGGTGGTCGTCGCCTGGTAGGCGACGTCGCGCAGCTGCCCGGCCAGCCGGCCGTTCTCGATCCGGAAGAAGCGCTGCCCGGTGAACTGGAAGTTGTAGCGCTGCATGTCGATCGACCAGGAGCGGTCGCCGACCACGTAGATCCCGCGCTCCACCCCGCCGATCAGGTCCTCGGTGGACAGCCCGCCCGGGTCCGGCTGGAGCGAGACGTTCGCCATCCGCTGGACCGGCACGTGCCCGGGGGAGTCGGCGTAGGCGCAGCCGTTGGAGCGGCCGAGGCCGGTCAGCTTCGCGATCCGCCGGTCGGTCTGGTAGCCGGCCAGGGTGCCGTCCTTGACCAGGTCCCAGCTCTGGGCCTCGACGCCCTCGTCGTCGTAGCCGATGGTCGCCAGGCCGTGCTCGGCCGTGCGGTCGCCGGTCACGTTCATGATCGAGGAGCCGTACTTGAGGGTGCCCAGCTGGTCGAAGGTGGCGAACGAGGTGCCCGCGTACGCCGCCTCGTAGCCCAGGGCCCGGTCGAGCTCGGTGGCGTGGCCGATGGACTCGTGGATGGTGAGCCAGAGGTTGGACGGGTCCACGACCAGGTCGTAGCGGCCCGCCTCGACGCTGGGGGCCCGCATCTTCTCGGCGAGCAGCCCCGGGATCCGCTCCAGCTCGCCGTCCCAGTCCCACCCGGTGCCGGTCAGGTACTCCCAGCCACGGCCGGCGGGCGGGGCGATGGTGCGCATGGAGTCGAACTCGCCGGTGGTGGCGTCGACGGCGACGGCGGTCAGCTGCGGGTGGACGCGCACCCGCTGCTGGGTGGTCGTGGTGCCCGCGGTGTCGGCGTAGAACTTGTTCTCGTGGACGGCGAGCAGCGAGGCGTCCACGTGCGCGACGCCCTCGGCGGCCAGCAGCCGCGCGCTCCAGTCGGCGAGCAGGGCCGACTTCTCGGCGTCCGGCACGTCGAAGGGGTTCACGTCGTAGGCGGAGATCCAGGTCTTGTCCGCGTGCACCGGCTCGTCGGCGAGCTCCACCTGCTCGTCGGAGCCCGCGGCCTTGATGACCTGGGCCGACAGCTTCGCCATGGCCACGGCCTGCGAGGCCACCTTGGCCGCGGCGTCCATGGTCAGGTCCACACCGGACGCGAAGCCCCAGCTGCCGCCGTGCACCACCCGGACCGCGTAGCCGAGGTCGGTGGTGTCGGAACCGCCGGAGGGCTTGGCGTCGCGCAGCCGCCAGGAGGCGCTGCGGATCCGCTCCAGGCGGAAGTCGGCGTGGTCGGCGCCCAGCGCGCGCGCCCGCGCGAGCGCCGCGTCGGCGAGCGCCCGCAAGGGCAGCGCGGTGAAGGCCGCGTCGATGGAATGGGCCACGGGGGTCCTCCCGGGTTCGGGGACGGTCTGCTCGATCATGTCGCGATCCGGGCTCAGCTGACCACAGGTTTCTGTAGGTATTCGACAGAGCGCGTCGCAAGGCCCTGTCGGAGCCCGATTCTCCGGATGCCGCACGGGACCTATAGGTTTTTGCTACTCAGACAGCTAAGCGAAAGGGTGATCCGTTGAGCCGCTCGGTTCTCGTCACCGGAGGTAACCGGGGCATCGGCCTCGCCATCGCCCGTGCCTTCGCCCAGGCCGGCGACAAGGTCGCGATCACGTACCGCTCGGGAGAGCCGCCGCAGGAGCTCGCCGAGCTGGGTGTGCTGGCCGTGCGCTGCGACATCACCGACTCCGAGCAGGTGGAGCAGGCCTACAAGGAGATCGAGGCCAAGCACGGCAACGTGGAGGTGCTGGTCGCGAACGCCGGCATCACGAAGGACACGCTGCTGATGCGGATGTCCGAGGAGGACTTCGCCTCCGTCGTCGACACCAACCTCACGGGCACCTTCCGTGTCGTCAAGCGGGCCAACCGTGGCATGCTGCGGGCCAAGAAGGGCCGTGTGGTCCTGATCTCCTCGGTCGTCGGCCTCCTGGGCGGCGCCGGCCAGGCCAACTACGCCGCCTCGAAGGCGGCGCTGGTGGGCTTCGCCCGCTCGCTCGCCCGCGAGCTGGGCTCCCGCAACATCACCTTCAACGTCGTCGCCCCCGGTTTCGTGGACACCGACATGACGAAGGTGCTCAGCGACGAGCAGCGCGCGGGCATCCTGGCGCAGGTCCCGCTGGCGCGTTACGCGCAGCCCGAGGAGATCGCGGCCGCCGTGAGCTTCCTGGCGTCCGACGACGCCGCGTACATCACCGGAGCCGTCATTCCCGTTGACGGCGGATTGGGCATGGGTCACTGATCACCATGAGCGGAATTCTCGAGGGCAAGCGGATCCTCATCACCGGCGTGCTGATGGAGTCCTCCATCGCCTTCCACGCCGCCAAGCTGGCCCAGGAGCAGGGCGCCGAGGTCATCCTCACCGCCTGGCCGCGCCCGTCGCTGACCGAGCGCATCGCCAAGAAGCTGCCCAAGCCGGTCAAGGTGATCGAGCTCGACGTCACCAACGACGAGCACCTGGCCCGTCTGGAGGGCCTGGTCCGCGAGGAGCTCGGCGGCCTCGACGGGGTCGTGCACTCCATCGGCTTCGCCCCGCAGGACGCGCTCGGCGGCAACTTCCTGAACACGCCGTTCGAGTCGGTCGCCACCGCGATGCACGTCTCGGCGTTCTCGCTGAAGTCGCTGACCATGGCCTGCAAGCCGCTGTTCCCGGCGGAGGGCGCGGCCGTGGTCGGCCTCACCTTCGACGCGCAGTTCGCCTGGCCGCAGTACGACTGGATGGGCCCGGCCAAGGCCGCGCTGGAGGCCACCAGCCGCTACCTCGCCCGTGACCTGGGCAAGGAGAACATCCGCTGCAACCTGGTCTCGGCCGGTCCGCTCGGCTCGATGGCCGCGAAGTCCATCCCGGGCTTCTCCGACCTGGCGGACACCTGGAACCACCGCTCCATGCTGGAGTGGGACATGAGCGACCCGGAGCCCACCGGCCGCGGCGTCGTGGCCCTGCTGTCGGACTGGTTCCCGAAGACCACGGGCGAGATCGTCCACGTGGACGGCGGCCTGCACGCGATGGGCGCCTGATCCCCGGATCACCTCTGTACGGCGGTGGCCGTGCCTCCCTCCGGGGAGGTGCGGCCACCGCCGTTTCCGTCGTACGGGGCACGGGCCGCGAGGGCGTCACCGATCAGACGTTCGCCGTCCGACCGGATCTTTCCGAGTCGAAAACCGGGACACATGCCTGCAAACTGACCTGGCCGGGATCTTCCCGGCGGGTTCGGGGAGGAGGTACGGGCGTGCGCGCGAGGCCGAGCCGAGCGGTGGCGCTGCTGGTCACCGCGGTGGCCCTGACCGGACTCCTGATCCCCGGGGCGCTGGAGAAGCCCCGCGGTCCGGGGCCCGCCCTTGGCCCCGAGACGGCGGCCCAGGCCTCGGTGGACCTCGCCGAGATCCCCGCCGAACCACCCGTACGGCCCGAACCGCCCGCCGGCCGCGAGCTCTACGGCTCCGACTGCGACACCGAGATCGACGGCTCGCAGGTGATCGCGTACTGCCACAACGGCTACCCCGAGACCGACCTGCTCCGCCTCCACGTGGAGTGCGAACGCTGGTGGGACGTGGACGGGGACAGCGCCCTCGTCCCCCTGGACCCCGCCGGCCGCACCCGGCTGACCGGCCGCTGCTGGAAGGAGGTCCGCACGGCCTGGGTCAGCCACCAGCGCCCCTCGGCCGGCCCCGGCGCCTGAGGCGGCCTAGCGCGCGCCCTTGCCGAGGCAGACGAACGGGTAGCCCGCCGCCTCCGAGGCGGCCGTGTCCCCGTCCCCGCGCCGGATCGCCTCGATCAGGCGGGCGTGGTCCAGATGGGCGGACGGGTCCAGCTCCGTGCCGACGTCCGCGCGCAGCCACTCCGCCACCAGGTCGCCCAGGTCCGCGTACAGCTCGATCAGCACCTCGTTGTGGGAGGCCGTCACCACCGCCATGTGCAGGGCGACGTCCGTGCTCACGAACAGCTCCGCGTCCCCGCTCGCCCAGGCCTCCTCGCGCCGCGCCAGCAGCGCGTCCAGCTGCACCAGGTCCCGTTCCGTGCGCCGCTCGGCGGCCAGCCGGGCCGCCGAGGACTCCAGCGTCGAGCGCAGCTCCGCGATGTGCCGGGGGTCGGCGCCCGCGAAACGCCGGTGCATCACCCCGGCCAGCTCGCTCGTGGCGAGCACGTACGTCCCCGAACCCTGGCGGATGTCCAGCAGCCCGTTGTGTGCGAGGGCCCGGACCGCCTCCCGCACGGTGTTGCGGGCGACGCCCAGCAGCTCCACCAGCGCGGGCTCGGTGGGGATCCGGCTCCCGACCGGCCACTCGCCGGAGGTGATCTGGTTCCTGAGCTGGGCGATCACCTGGTCGACGAGCGCGGAACGCCGGGGCGAGGTCAACGGCATGCGGACGGGGCCTTTCGAGGACTGCCGGACAGGAGGCGGAACGGGCTCAAGTGTGACAGCAGCGAACTGGACAACCAATCATCCCATGATTCTATGATGGCGGGATGCGCGACGAAGACCTTCAGACCCTGAGCCGCCCGGCGACCCCGAGCGGCTCCCCGGGACGCCCCGCCACCTCCCCGGCCGCCGGCCCCACCTGGCTCGGCCCCGTGCTCGTCGTCGGCATCGTGCTGGCCGCCCTCAACCTGCGGCCCGCCATCACCAGCCTCGGCGCCCTCTTCGAGGAGGCCCGCACCGGCCTCCACATGAGCGGCACCGTCGCCGGACTGATCACCTCCGTCCCCGCGCTCTGCTTCGCCGTCTTCGGCGTCACCGCCCCCCGGCTCTCCCGCCGCTTCGGCCCCGCCGCCGTCGTCTGCGCCGGCATGGCCGCCGTCGCCGCCGGCCTGCTGATCCGGCCCTTCGCCGACGGCGCCGCCGCCTTCCTCGCCGCCAGCGCCCTGTCCCTGGCCGGCATAGCCCTGACGAACGTGCTGCTCCCGGTCATCGTCAAGCGCTGGTTCCCCGACCGCGTCGGCACCATGACCGGCCTCTACTCCATGGCCCTGGCCGCCGGCACCTCCCTGGCCGCCGCCACGACCGTCCCGCTGACCTCCGCCCTCGGCGGCGACTGGCGCACCGGCCTGCTGGTCTGGGCCGTCCTCGCCGTGGCCGCCGTACTGCCCTGGCTGCCCGTCGTCGCCGCGAGCCGCCCCGAGAAGGCCGCCGCGCCCGCCGCCGTACGGGAGGACGCCGGCCCCTCGGTCGTGCGCAGCCGCACCGCCTGGGCCCTCGCCTGCTACTTCGGCCTCCAGGCCACCGGCGCCTACGTCACCATGGGCTGGCTCCCGCAGATCTTCCGCGACGCCGGGGTCTCCGCCTCCACCGCCGGAGTGCTGCTCGCCGTCACCATGGTCATGGGCGTCCCGCTGGCCTTCGTCATCCCCGGCCTCGCCGGACGGATGCGCCACCAGGGCCCCATCGCCGCCGTCCTCGGCGTCTTCGGCCTCGTCGGCTACCTCGGGCTCCACCTCGCCCCCGCCGCCGGAGCCTGGGCCTGGGCCCTCCTCCTCGGCGTCTCCAACTGCGCCTTCCCGCTCGTCATCACGATGATCGGACTGCGCGCCAAGTCCCCGGCCGGGGTCGTCAAGCTCTCCGCCTTCGCCCAGAGCACCGGCTACCTGATCTCCATCCCCGGCCCCCTGGTCATCGGCACCCTCTACCAGCACACCGGCGGCTGGGACCTGCCGCTCGCCCTCATGGCCGGCCTGCTCGTCCCGCAGATCGTCCTCGGCGTCCTCGCCGGACGGGACCGCACGATCGAGGACGAATGCGGCATGCGAGACTGAGCGGCATGTCGCCCGTACTCGAACCCAACCCCCAGGACAGCCACAAGAAGCTCGGCCTCGTGCTGGGAGCGATGGCCCTCGTGACCGTGATCGTGGCCGTCATCGCCACCCTCGCCTCCCCCTGACGTACCGCCCGCCGGCCCGGCCCGCCCCCGGTGGTGGGGATAACCCCACCATCCCCTAGGGGGCCAGGATCAGGGTCGGCTGGGGTGTGCCCCGGATGGGAGACGCCGCACCGGATCCATAGATTCGAAGCAGCGAGACAGTCCCCAGCCGAAGAACCCGGAGGCGGCCATGCCGGCCACCACGCACACCCCGTCCCTCCCCGCCCGGTCCGTCCGGCGCCCCGGCGCGTACGCCCACACCAGCGCCCGGCTGCACTGGTGGACCCTGGCCCTGCCCGCCCTCACCTTCGGCCTGCTCCTGCTGCTGCTCGCCGGCTCCGGCCAGGCCCAGGCGGCCGCCGGCGAGCCCTCCGGACTGGTCCAGGTCACCCGGGAACTGCTCCACGCCGTCGTCTGACCGGCGCCCCGGCGCGGCCCCGCGCACCCCGCGCCGCAAGGCGCCCCGCACGCGCCGGAGCACGCCCTCCCGCGCGGGGGACGGCCCCCCAACACCCTGAGCCCCGTGGCCCGTTTCATGCGAAGCTGGCCCCATGAGCGCCGACACACCCCGCAGGATCGCCCTCCTCCGGCACGCCAAGGCCGACTGGCCCCAGGTGTCCGACCACGACCGCCCGCTGGCGGAACGCGGCCGCAGGGACGCGCCCGCCGCCGGCCGGAAGCTGGCCGAGACCGGCATCACCTTCGACCTGGCCCTCTGCTCCACCGCCGCCCGGACCCGCGAGACGTGGAAGCTCGCCGTCCAGGAACTCCCGTACCGGCCGCGGACCGTCTACGAGGAGCGGGTCTACGACGCCTCCCCGGGCGAGCTCATCGCCCTGCTGAACGAGACCCCCGACGAGGTCGGCGACCTCCTCGTCATCGGCCACAACCCCGGCATGCACGCCCTGGCCGAGATCCTCTCCGGGCGCGCCGAGGGCGACACCCAGGCCCGGATGAACCGCACCGGCTTCCCGACCGCCGCGCTGGCCGTCGTCTCCTTCACCGGCTCCTGGAAGTCGCTGGAGCCCGGCGTGGGCACCCTGCTGGACTACTGGACCCCGAAGGAACACTGACCGCCGCGCCCACGGGCCCGGGGCGCCGGGCCCCGGGCCCGCCCGGGGCCTCAGCCCATCGGGCAGCGGGCCGGCGCCTCCGCGAAGCCCGCGTCCCGGGCCTCCCACAGCTCCGGGTAGAACCGCCGGTACACCGACGCCCGCAGATGCGCCGTGCCACTGCTGCCGCCCGTCCCCGGCCGCCCGCCGATCTGCCGCTCCACCAGCAGCGCGTGGCAGGCCCGCCACTCCGTCCACACCTCGTCGTGGTCGACCAGCGCCTCCGCCAGCTCGGCCAGCTCCGCGAACTCCGCCGGATCGCCGTCCAGCGGACCCGCCCCCAGCCGCGCGTACGCCTCCCAGCGCTCCTCCCGCGTCCCGACCGCGAACCCCGCCTTGGCCAGCAGCGCCACGAACCCCTCCCACAGCGTGGGCTCCGCCAGCCGCCGGTGCAGCCGCTCCCGCTCCCCGGGAGCCAGCCCGGCGACGGCCCGCCGCCCGTACTCCCCGCGCACCCAGTCGGCCCCGCACAGCCCCGCGATCTCCACGTACTGCGCCGACTGCTGGCCGCTGCTGCTGCCCAGCACACCCCGGAAGGCGTGGAACTCGCGCGGCGGCATCGCCCGCAGCGGATGGATGGCGGCGATCAGCGCCCGGGTGACGGACACGCTGCGCACCAGCCGGGCCCGGGCGGCCCGGGGGTCGCCCTCCAGCATCCGGTCGCGGGCGTCCGACAGGTCCCGCAGCAGCTGCCCGAACCACAGCTCCTGCACTTGGTGCACGGTGATGAACAGCAGCTCGTCGTCCACCCCGTCGGCCAGCGGCGACTGGAGGGAGAGCAGCTCCGGCAGCCTCAGGTACTCGGGATAGGTGACGGTCGCGGTCTCAGACATCGGAGTCCTCCGGGGCACGCAGTCCATAGGCGGCGAACGCGTCCGTGACGCCGGGCAGGTCGAAGGCACCGACCTGGGCGCACAGCCGCAGGGTGGAACGGGAGATCGTCTGGATGCGGTCCACGCCCGCGCTGCCGCCGTAGCTGTCCGCGAGGACGGCCTCGACGCGGTCCTCGTCCAGACCGGCCAGCCGCAGCGACACCCGCACCGGCTCCAGGTCCCAGTCGAGCGCGGCACGGATCATCGCGGGCAGGGCCCGGGCCGCCAGCACCCGGCGCCGCCCGTCCAGCCGGGCCCACAGCTCCAGGAAGAAGGCGGAGAAGAACCGGTGGTGGCGGCCCTCGTCCTTGGCGTGGTCGCGCATCAGCTCCCGTACCGTGCTCACCACGGTCGGGTCCTGCGGGACCTCGTTGAGCACGGCCGTGATCAGCGTCTCGAACACCACCGCCTGCAACTGCCCGGCCAGCACCGGGTCCTCGGGCAGCAGCCGCCGCCCGGTCTCCTGGAGCGCCGTCACGAAGCCGCCGTAGTCCACGTCCGGGACGGCGATGCCGGTCGCGCCGGCCACCTGGTCGGCCAGGTCCAGGCTGTAGAGGGCGTGGTAGCCCTCGTCGCAGTACACCTTGAAGGCGTCCATCCGCAGCGCCGTCGGGAAGTGCAGCCCCGAGATGCCGTTGGCGACGGGCTCGGCCGCCCCGTTGACCACCCGGGTCTCCAGGTGCGTCGTCGAGTGCAGGAACTGGTACAGGTGCCGGACCGAGATCTCCCGGACCCGCTCGGGGGCCAGCGCCTTCACCTCCGGATGCGCCAGGTGCGGCACCAGGGCGTCGGGGAAGAAGACCCGGCCCTGCTCCGTCTCGGCGTGGAACATCCGCCGGACTCCGCCGCGCACGCCGGCGGTCTCGTACCAGCGGTCCAGGGGACCTGGGGCCGTGCTCATGGGCGACTTCCGTTCCGTGGGGCGGGGGAGGGGGTGGGGTCGTGCGGGCCCGTCTGCGGGGGCAGGCCCAGGTGGACGGCGATCCGCCGGACCGCCTCGGCGACCAGCGGGGCGTCGACGGTGTGGCACAGCCGGAACCAGCCCGGCCGCGGCGAGCGGAAGGCACCCCCGGGCAGGATGCTGACCTTCGCCTTCTCGAACAGCTCCCGCCACAGCAGCTCCTCGCCCTCGAAGCCGGCGGCCGGCAGCCACCGCCCGAGGTCCAGCCAGACGGAGAAGCCCGCGCCGGCCGGGGCGTACGGGATGCCGTACGCCTCCAGCAGCCCGGTGAGGTGCCCGTACGAGGCCCCCAGGCGCAGCCGGCCCGCCGCGAGGAAGGAGGCGACCCACTCCCGGTCGGCCAGCAGCTCCGCCAGGGTGTGCTGGGTGGCGGTGGAGACGGGCGCGAAGTACGCCAGCGCCCGCGCGGCCTCCCGCACCCGCGGATCGCGGGTGTGCAGGACACCGGTCTTCAGGCCGGGCAGCCCGAAGTCCTTCGCGAAGCCCCACACCACGTGGGTGCGCCCGGCCCAGTCCGGGTTGACGGCCGGATCGGCGGCGCTGGTGAACGCCTCGCCGCCGAAGACCGCGTGGGCGTAGATCTCGTCCGCTATCAGGTCCACGTCGTGCGCGCGGACCACGCGCAGCAGCTCCGCCAGCACCTCGGGCCGGTGGACCTCGCCGATCGGGTTGGAGGGGGAGGACAGCGCCACGGCGCGTACGGTGACCCCCTCCTCCCGGGCCCGGCGCAGCGCCCGGTCCACCGCCGAGGCCGTCAGCCGGAACCCGTCGGCGGGATCGAGCGGCGCGGGCAGGATCCGGGCGCCCGAGCGGCCGCCGAGATCGGTGTCGAAGGCCCCGTAATAGGGCGCCGGCACCACGATGGCCTCGCCCGGGTCGCACAGCACGGACGCGATCGCGTCCAGCGCCCCGGTGGCGCCGCTGATCACCACCAGGTCCTCCGCGTCCAGCGGCGTCCCGACGGTGGCCGACAGCAGCTCGGCGACGCGCCCGCGCAGGACGCCGGTGCCGTGCAGCGGGGCGTAGCGGGCCGTGGCCTCGGTCATCGGGGGGAGCTGCGCCAGCCGTCCCTCCAGCAGGTCCCACAGCAGCCGGTTCTCGGCGGTGCCCAGGTTCAGGTAGCCGTCGGGGCGGCTGAGGGCGTCGTACGGTTCGGCCTCCGCCCGGAAGTGGGCCTCGGCGATCGCCGGGGTGTCGGCGAGGAGCCGGGCGGCCTGGCGGGAGACGCGGCGGGCGTCCATCAGGCCCTCCCGTGGCCGGCGTCGGCGCCGGTGAGCAGGCCCGGGTGCACCCCGAGGCCCATCGACGCGTCGATGACGGCGCCGTGCAGCGGCGCGGAGTGCTCGCCCGCCAGCCACCGCACCTGCTCGGCGATCTCCGCCGAGGTGATCATGCGCCCCTTGGGCAGCCGCGCCGAGAGCGCGGCCCGCTCCTCGGGCGAGAGCTTGTCCAGGGTGCTCGCCTGGAACATCGTGGTGTCGACGGCGCCCGGGCAGAGGGCGAACACGTCCACCGGCGCATGCGCCAGCTCGGCCGCGAGATGGCGGGTCAGATAGGTCAGCGCGGCCTTGCTCATCCCGTCCGCCGGGTGGAACCCGGGGAACTGGAAGATGCCCCCGCCGACGCTGGAGATGTTGATGATCTTCCCGAAGCCCCGCTCCAGCATCCCGGGCAGCACCTGCTCGGTGAGCCACAGCGGACCCACGGCGTTGATCTGGAAGAACGCGGACGCCTTCGCCCGCGCGGGCCCGTCACTGTAGTGCTCGACCGTCTTCGAACCGACCGCGGCGTTGTTCACCAGGACGTCCACCGGCCCGGGCAGCCGGTCCATCAGCAGCTCGTGGTCCTCCCACTCGCCCTGGGTGAAGGGGAAGGCCTCCACCTTGGCGCGTCCGGTGAGGGCCAGCTCCTCCACCAGTTCCTCGGCCCGCGCCCGGCCGTTGCGGTAGGTGAACCAGACCGTCCAGTCCTCCTCCCGCGCGAATCTCTCCACGCAGGCCCGGCCGATTCCGCCGGAGCCTCCGGTGATGAGCACACTTCGAGTCATCAACGTCCCCTTGAACGAAGAGTCCGATCGGGCCACCGCTGTCGCGAACCGGCGGAGCGATCGGAGCATTAGCCCCAAGTGCAGTACAAATGAAGCCAGTTCGGGTCAAAGACGCCTTGACTCTGCCTCGCGCGGCAGGCCTTTCCGGCCACCGGGCCCCGGATATGACGAACGCCCGGCCGAAAGAATCCGGCCGGGCGTGGGGGGACGAGGGGCTGCTCAGGCCAGGTCGGCCGCTTCCACTTCCTCGCGGGTGATGCCGAGCAGGTAGAGCACGGCGTCCAGGAAGGGCACGTTCACGGCGGTGTGGGCGGCCTCGCGGACGACCGGCTTCGCGTTGAAGGCCACGCCCAGACCGGCCGCGTTCAGCATGTCCAGGTCGTTCGCGCCGTCACCGATCGCCACCGTCTGGGCCAGCGGCACCCCGGCCTCCGAGGCGAAGCGGCGCAGCAGCCGGGCCTTGCCGGCCCGGTCCACGATCTCACCGGTGACCTTGCCGGTCAGCTTCCCGTCGACGATCTCCAGGGTGTTGGCCTGGGCGAAGTCCAGCCCCAGCTGCTCGCGCAGATCGTCCGTGACCTGGGTGAACCCGCCCGAGACGACGCCCACCTGGTAGCCGAGCGTCTTCAGCGTCCGCACCAGGGTCCGGGCGCCGGGCGTCAGCCGCACCTCGGCGCGGACCTTGTCCACCACCGACGCGTCCAGCCCCTCCAGCAGCGCCACCCGGGCGTGCAGGGACTGCTCGAAGTCCAGCTCCCCGCGCATGGCCCGCTCGGTCACCTCGGCGACCTCGGCCTCGCAGCCGGCGTGCGCGGCGAACAGCTCGATGACCTCGTCCTGGATCAGGGTCGAGTCCACGTCCATGACCACCAGCCGCTGCGCCCGGCGGTGCAGCCCCGCCGAGACCACGGCCACGTCGACGCCGATCTGGGCGGCGGTGGTGGCCAGCGCGGTCCGCAGCGGCTCGGTCTCGGCACCGGACACGGCGAACTCGACGGCCGTCACCGGATACTTGGCGAGCCGGAAGATACGGTCGATGTTGCCGCCGGTCGCGGTGATCCGGGCGGCGATGACGGCCGTGGACTCCGCGGTGAGCGGGTGCCCGAGCACGGTGACGTGGGACCGGCCGCTGCCGCGCGGACGGTTGTCGCCGGTACCGGAGATGATCTCGGCCGACAGCTTCAGCGACTCGGCCCAGCTGTGCACGGTGGCCCGCAGCTCGCCCTCGGGGTCGGCGGCGGGCTTGGTGACGAGGACGCACAGGACGATGCGGCCGCGGGTGACGACCTGCTCGATGTCGACGACGTCGACGGAGTAGGCGGCGAGGGTGTCCATTAGCCCGGCGGTGATCCCGGGACGGTCCTTGCCGAAGATCTTGACGAGGAGGGTGGGGACGTCGGAGGTCTGCGAAGCGCTCATGGTCCCCTCACCGTATCTTCCCGCCCCCGGCCCCGGGCTTCCCGTCCCACCCTTTGAACGCGTCGGCCGGGGCCACTCGGCGCCCCGGCGGCGTGTGAGGCGCCGGGCGGGACGAGGAAGGGCGGTGCGGGGAGCGGCTCCGCGCAGCCGGCCAGCCCGGCGGATCCGGCGGGTGGGGCGGCTTCGGCGGCTTCGGGGCGGCGGGGCACCCGGCGGCGGAGGCGGCGCGAACGGCTCCCGGTACGGCGCCCGGGACGCCCGGGGCGGCTTCGGCGGCCTCGGCGGAACCCCCGTGACCGTCACGTCCCAGGACCCGTCCGCCCTCCGCGCCCTGCCCGTCCGTCCCGCCCACCCTCCGGCTCCGGCCACCACGGCCGCGCCCCCGAGGGCCCGGGGCCGGGCGGGGAACAGGGCCCGGCCGGGCCACCGCGCCCCCGGCGCCGACCCCGCGCCCCGGACTCCGTACGGTCGCCCGCACCCCGGCGTACAGCAGCAGCACCCCCGCCCCCACGACCAGCAGCCACGCCCGCCCGTCGTACTCCGCGAGCCGCCCCGCCGTCACCGGCTCCCCCCCCGGGACAGCGCCGGCACCAGCGGCCCGACCCGCCCGGACGCCCGCCCCGCCCGGCCGGCCCCACCGCCTCCGCCACCGCGGCCCCGGTCATCCGCCCCGAGCCGGCCGCCCTGCACGTCGGCGTCCAGCAGGTGCAGCCCCAGCGCGGCCACCCCCGCCATGGCGGCCACCGCGCACCCCACGGCGGCGAGCGCGGACAGCAGGACCTCTCCCCAGCGGACGCGGCGCATGCGGCGACCCCCGAAACCGAGCCGAGCGGGGCGAGAAGTCCCGTATCGCACTCTCCGGGTGGCTTTCGACCCCGTCAACGGGCGGACGTAGGCGCCTGCGGAAGGCCCGGATTCCACATGTGGCCGCAGGCCTGAAATAGTTCCCCCGGATGTTCGCCATCCCTAGACTCCCTGACGTCGTTCTCCCTGGACGCCAGGGGGATTCTCGGGGGACCTTAAGTGGGGCTGGAGTGCCGGAACTCGTACTGGAATTGAACGGAAGGACCTGGACGCTCGATCCGTCCAGGTCGTACTCGCTGGGGCGCGATCCCCAGGGAGACGTGGTGATCGATGACGCCCGCGTGTCCTGGCGGCACGCCACCATCAGCTGGAACGGCCGGGTTTGGGCCATCGAGGACCACGGCAGCACCAACGGCACCTACGTGCACGGTGCGCGGGTCCAGCAGACGGAGCTCGTGCCCGGTACGCCGGTCCACCTGGGCAACGCGACGGACGGCCCGCGGCTGAATCCGAGCGCCGGCATGGCGGCTCAGCAGCAGCCGGCCTTCCAGGCCCCGCCCGCGCAGGGCCAGGCCCCGGCGTTCCAGCCGCCGGCCCACCAGCCGCAGCAGCCCGCCTGGGACCAGCAGCACCAGGCCCACCACCAGCAGCAGCCGCCGCAGCACCAGCAGCAGCCGCAGTACCAGGCCCCCCAGCAGCAGCAGCCGCAGCAGCCGCAGCACCAGCCGCAGCAGCCGTTCGTGCCGCAGCAGCAGGGCGGCGTGCCGCAGCAGTCCGCGGCGCCCGGCTACAGCGGCGGCGACCACCGCAGCCCGACGACGTTCCACCAGATCGCCGTCGGCCGCGTCATGCGCATCGGCCGTGCCCTGGAGAACGAGCTCGTCGTCTCCGACCTCCAGGTCTCGCGCCACCACGCCGAGTTCCGCTCCACGGGCGGCCGCTTCGAGATCCACGACCTCGGCAGCCACAACGGCACCTACGTCAACGGCCAGCCCCTGCCCAAGTCCGGCAGCGCGCTGCTCGGCCCCACCGACATCGTCGGCGTCGGCCACTCGACCTTCCGGATCGTCGGCGACCGCCTCGAGGAGTTCGTCGACACCGGTGCCGTCTCCTTCTCGGCTCGCCATCTGACGGTCACCGTCGACGGCGGCAAGCAGATCCTCAAGGACGTCACCTTCGGCGTCCCGGAGAAGTCGCTGATCGGCGTCATCGGCCCCTCCGGCTCCGGCAAGTCCACGCTCCTGAAGGCGCTGACCGGCTACCGGCCCGCCGACCAGGGCGAGGTCCTCTACGACAACCGCAACCTGTACAAGCAGTTCGCGGAGCTCCGCCAGCGCATCGGCCTGGTCCCGCAGGACGACATCCTGCACAAGGAGCTGAAGGTCTCGACCGCCCTGAAGTACGCGGCCAAGCTCCGCTTCCCCGGCGACACCGCCGAGGCCGAGCGCGACGCCCGCATCGACGAGGTGCTGCAAGAGCTCAAGCTCGACATCCACAAGGACAAGAAGATCACCTCGCTCTCGGGTGGTCAGCGCAAGCGCGTGTCCGTGGCCCTGGAGCTGCTCACCAAGCCCTCGCTGATCTTCCTGGACGAGCCGACCTCCGGCCTCGACCCGGGCATGGACCGCGACGTCATGCAGCTGCTGCGCAAGCTCGCCAACGACGGCCGCACGGTCCTCGTCGTCACGCACTCCGTCGCCGAGCTCGCCCTCTGCGACAAGCTGCTGGTCATGGCCCCGGGCGGGTCCGTCGCCTACTTCGGGCCGCCGGACGAGGCGCTGAACTTCTTCGGCTACACCACCTGGGCCGACGTGTTCTCCTCCTTCGAGAACTACCGCGACTACGACTGGGCCGGCCGCTGGAGGGGCTCGCTGCACTACCAGCTGTACGCCGCCGACCTCGATGCGGTCGCCCCGCAGCAGGTCGCGATGCCGCAGGCGCAGATGATCCCGCCCAAGCCGCAGGCCTGGGGATCGCAGCTGTGGACGCTGATCCGCCGCTACGTCTCGGTGATCGCCTCCGACAAGGGCTTCCTCGCCCTGATGGTGCTGCTGCCGGCGGTCCTGGGCGTCGTGTCCACGGTGATCCCCGCGAAGTTCGGCCTGGCCCCGCCGACCCCGCCGTCCCGCTTCAACGGCGACGCCGGCACCATCACCCTGATCCTCGCGGTCGGCATGTGCTTCTCGGGCGCGGCCAACTCGGTCCGTGAGCTGATCAAGGAACGCGTCATCTACGAGCGGGAGCGCGCGACCGGCCTGTCCCGGTCGGCGTACCTGATGTCGAAGGTGATCGTCCTCAGTGTGATCACGGTCATCCAGGGCGCGATCATCTGCGCCATCGCCTTCACCCCGCGCAAGCTGCCGGCCGAGGGCCTGTTCATGAACCCGGCCGTCGAGCTCTGCGTCTCGGTCACCGCGCTCGGCATCACCGCGATGATGTTCGGCCTGGTGATCTCCTCGCTGGTGAAGACCGCCGAGAAGACCATGCCGCTGCTCGTGATGTTCGCGATCGTCCAGGTCGTCTTCACCGGCATCCTGTTCCAGCTGTACGACAAGGTCGGCCTGGAGCAGTTCGCCTACCTGATGCCCTCCCGCTGGGCCGTCGGCGCCGCCGGCACCACCCTGAACCTGGGCAAGCTCATGGCTCCGTGGGACCCGCAGAACCCCACCAACACCGACCCGCTGTGGGACCACACCACCGGCCAGTGGTTCGTGGACGTCTTCGTCCTGCTGCTGCAGGCCGTGATCTGCGGCTTCGTCGTGGCGCGCCTGCTGCGTCGCCACGAGCCCGAGGTCATGCGCAAGTAGCGGTAGCGGCCCGCGGCCAGACACGCGAAACGCCTCAGGGCGGCACCCGGATCACTCCGGGGGCCGCCCTGAGGCGCATGGGGGTCCTGCGGGCGCCCGCTGAGGCGTGGGGCCTAGTAGGCGCTGTTGACGTTGTCCATCGAGCCGTAGCGGTCGGCGGCGTAGTTGCACGCGGCGACGATGTTCGCGACCGGGTCGTACAGGTCGAACTTGGTGCCCTTGACGTGGTACGCGTTGAAGGTCGGCTGGATGACCTGGAGCAGGCCCTTCGAGGGGATGCCGTTCTGCGCGTTGATGTCCCACAGGTTGATCGCGCGGGGGTTGCCGCTGGACTCGCGCATGATGTTGCGGTGGATGCCGGCGTAGGTGCCGGGGATGCCCTCGCGCTTCATGATGAAGAGGGCTTCCTTGATCCAGCCGTCCAGGTTGTTCGCGAAGACCGGGGTGCGGGCGGCGGAGCGGCTGGCCGCCTCGGCCTCGCGGTCCTTCTTCGCCTGCGCCTCGGCCTGGGCCTTCGCCGCGTCCTTGGCCTTCTGGTCCGCTACGGCGTGCTGGGCGCCGAGGTTCTGCTGGATCGCCTGGGTCCACGCCACGGGGGCGGCGGCCACGGTCTCGTCCTTCTGCGTGCCGGTTTCGGCCGGGACGACGGAGAAGGCGAGCGCGGCGGCACCGAGGGTGGCGACACCGGCGATCGACAGCTTGTACGCCTTCGTCAGACGACTGTGACCGGGAGTGCTGGAAGCAGACATGCGGGGCAACCTCTTCGGATAGCGGGGGCCGCAGGAAGGCGCCGGGAGGATCCGGGATCCCTCGGCGCCTTGCGACGGGAGCCATTCTTAGCGGCGGCAAAATCCTGTGGCAAAGGTGTGACATACGATCCCGGTTAGTGGATCAGGGGGCGGCGGGGCCTCGGGACTTTGGTCCCGGAGACCGGCCGGAACAGCACTGACAACGCCTTTACGTGTCCACTACGCGGCTTCGTAAGTGATGTGCGTCCTATGCCCGGGCTCACATCGGACCTGTAACAGTCTCACCAAGGGTTGCAACAGCAATGCGGTGGGTGACCGTTCTCCGCCTCAAGGAGGACCCGGAAGCGCCCCGGCCTCCTCCCCGGGGCAGAAGCACCGCCCCCCACCCCCTCCCCGAGCCGTACGCCACCGGGCCCGAAGACCTACGACCGGCGCCCGATCCCGCAGGTCAGGGCCGCCGGTACGGTGACCCCATGGACAACGGACCCTGCACCGGGCTGGCGGCCGTCAGTACCGCCCTGCTCGCCATGAGCCGCAGGCTGGAGGTCCGCGACGTCCTGCGCACCATCGTCGTCTCGGCCCGCGAACTGCTCGGCGCCGAGTACGCGGCCCTCGGCGTACCCGACGACCACGGGGGCTTCGCCCAGTTCGTCGTCGACGGCATCACCGAGGACCAGTGGCGCCGCATCGGCCCCCTGCCCCGCCAGCACGGCATCCTCGCCGCGATGCTCCACCAGGACGGCCCCCAGCGGCTGGCCGACGTACGGCAGGACCCGCGCTTCGAGGGCTGGCCCGCCGCCCACCCCGACATGTCCGACTTCCTCGGCCTGCCCGTCCGCGACGGCGACGAGGTCCTCGGCGCCCTCTTCCTCGCCAACAAGAGGAAAGCCCCCGGCACGGATCACGGCGGCGCCCACGGCTTCACCGACGAGGACGAGGAACTCCTCTCCCTCCTCGCCCAGCACGCCGCCATCGCCCTCACCAACGCACGCCTCTACGAGCGCAGCCGCGAACTCACCATCGCCGAGGAGCGCTCCCGCCTCGCCCACGAGCTGCACGACGCCGTCAGCCAGAAGCTGTTCTCCCTGCGCCTGACCGCCCAGGCCGCCGCCGCCCTCGTCGACCGCGACCCGGCCCGCGCCAAGGGCGAGCTCCAGCAGGTCGCCGCCCTCGCCGCCGAGGCCGCCGACGAACTGCGCGCCGCCGTGACCGAGCTGCGCCCCGCCGCCCTCGACGAGGACGGCCTCGTCGCGACCCTGCGCAACCACGTCCGCGTCCTCGACCGCGCCCACGCCGCCCGCGTCACCTTCACCTGCGACGGCGTACGGGCCCTGCCCGCCGCCCAGGAGGAGGCCCTGCTGCGCGTCGCCCAGGAGGCCCTCCACAACGCCCTGCGCCACTCCGGAGCCGACCGCGTCGAGGTCACCCTCGCCCGCGTCGCCGGCGGCGGGGCCGTCCTGCGGGTCAGCGACTCGGGCCGGGGCTTCTCCCCGCCCACCGTCCGCAAGGCCGGCCGCCACCTGGGACTGGTCTCCATGCGGGACCGCGCCGCCGGCGCCGGAGGCCGACTGGAGGTCCGCTCCGAACCCGGCGCGGGCACCACGATCGAGATGGAGGTCCCCGGTGGCTGACACCCCCGGCCGCATCCGCGTACTGCTCGTCGACGACCACCAGGTCGTCCGGCGCGGTCTGCGCACCTTCCTGGAGGTACAGGAGGACATCGAGGTCGTCGGCGAGGCCGCCGACGGGGCCGAGGGCACCGACCGCGCCGAGGAGCTGCGGCCCGACGTCATCCTGATGGACGTCACCATGCCCGGCACCGACGGCATCGAGGCCCTGCGCCGGCTGCGGGACCTCGGGAACCCCGCGCGGGCCCTCGTCGTCACCAGCTTCACCGAACAGCGGACCGTGGTCCCCGCCCTGCGGGCCGGCGCCGCCGGATACCTCTACAAGGACATCGACCCCGACGCCCTGGCCGCCGCCATCCGCTCCGTCCACGCCGGACACGTCCTCCTCCAGCCGGAGGTCGCCGAAGCCCTGCTGGCCGCCCAGGACGACCAGGGCGCCCCCGCCGGCCGCCCCGGCGCCCTGACCGACCGCGAACGCGAGGTCCTCGGCCTGATCGCCGACGGCCGCTCCAACCGGGAGATCGCCCGCGCCCTGGTCCTGTCGGAGAAGACCGTCAAGACGCACGTCTCGAACATCCTGATGAAACTGGACCTCTCCGACCGCACCCAGGCCGCGCTGTGGGCGGTCAGGCACGGGATCACGCGGTAATGGGCTGAGCTGAGATTCATACGGTCGGGTGTATGTAGCCCACATGGCGCATCCCGCCGGGCGGGGGAGCGTTCTCCATGGCGTGCCGCGGCGGCTGGTCGCGGCAGACGTACTGGAGGACGAGAAGTGAAGAACTACAAGAAGGCCGCAGCCGTCACCATGATCGCGGGCGGCCTCATCGCCGCCGGCGCGGGTGTCTCCTCGGCGCACGGCGGTGCGTCCGCGGAGGGCGAGGCCGTGGGCTCGCCCGGCGTGGTCTCCGGGAACCTGGTCCAGGTCCCCGTGCACATCCCCGTGAACGTGGTCGGCAACACCGCCAACGTCATCGGCCTGCTCAACGGCGCCTGGGGCAACACGGGCGTCAACAACTGACCCCACCCCCGGACCCGCGGCCCCGCCTTCCCCCCTCTCCCCGGGAAGCGGGGCCGCTCCCGCGCCGCCACACCCGAAAGAGAGGCCCTAACCCTCCACCGCGGCGTTGTACGCGGCCACCAGGGCCCGTCGGGCGACCCGCTCCACCGGCCGCAGCGCCTCCGCCCGCGCCGCCATCTCCGAGGCCGCCACCGCGCCCCCGTGCCCCCGCTCGTACGCCAGCGACACCAGCAGGTCCACCCGCTGCGCCAGCGCCAGCACCCGCACCGCCCGCGCCGGATACCCCGGCGCCAGCACCTCCCGGCCCGCCTCCGCCCGCGCCCGGTACGCCGACAGCGCCGCCTCGGCCGCCGGCCCCGACGCCGCCACGTCCAGCCGCGTCAGCACCACCGTCGCCTCGCGCAGCGCCTCCGCCAGCTCCCGCTCCGCCTCGCCCAGCGAGGGCACGTCCGCCGGCGGGGCCTCCCGCACCGGCAGGCACCGCCACACCACCGAGACGTGCACGTCACCCGCCGGACCCGCCTCCGCGACCTCCGGCACCAGCCCCAGCGCGGCCCCCGCGCACACCACGGCCTCCTCGGCCTCCAGCGCACGCGCGTTGAACTCCGGCGGCCCGCTCAGCCCCAGCGGATGCCCCGGCACCGGCAGCGCCACCCGCAGCCCGGTCACCCCCAGCGCCCGCAGCCGCCCCAGCGCCAGGGTGAGCCCCACCGGACCCGGCTCGCCCGGCAGACCCTCCACCCGGTGGGAGGCGTCCTCGCCCACGATCGACGACGCGGCCTCGTCGGGCGAGACGAGACCGGCCAGCAGCGCGTTCCCCCAGGCGGCCAGCCGCCCTGAACGTGGTTCGAAAAGCATCCCCCCACTCTACGGATCCGGCCCCTCACCCGGCCTGGCGCCCGGACCCCTTCCCGAGTGGCGTAGGTTTTCCCCTGGGGCCGCGCCTACAGGCGGGCACAGAGAACCGTGACTGCAAGGGGTGACAACACGCTCATGAGCGATGTTCTGGAGCTGGTGGACGTATCCGTGGTCCGCGAGGGCCGGGCTCTGGTGGACCAGGTCTCCTGGTCGGTCAAGGAGGGGGAGCGCTGGGTCATCCTCGGCCCCAACGGCGCCGGCAAGACCACGCTGCTGAACCTCGCCTCCAGCTACCTCTTCCCCACCAAGGGCTCCGCCACCATCCTCGGCAGCACCCTGGGCAAGCCCGGCAGCGACGTCTTCGAGCTGCGCCCGCGCATCGGCGTCGCCGGCATCGCGCTCGCCGACAAGCTCCCCAAGCGGCAGACCGTCCTGCAGACCGTGCTCACCGCCGCCTACGGCATGACCGCGACCTGGCAGGAGGAGTACGAGGAGGTCGACGAGCAGCGCGCCCGCGCCTTCCTGGACCGCCTCGGCATGTCCGACTACCTCGACCGCAAGTTCGGCACCCTCTCCGAGGGCGAGCGCAAGCGCACCCTGATCGCCCGCGCCCTGATGACCGACCCCGAGCTCCTCCTCCTCGACGAGCCCGCCGCCGGCCTCGACCTCGGCGGCCGCGAGGACCTCGTCCGCCGCCTCGGCCGGCTGGCCCGCGACCCCATGGCCCCGTCCATGGTCATGGTCACCCACCACGTCGAGGAGATCGCCCCCGGCTTCACGCACGTCCTGATGATCCGGCAGGGCAAGGTCGTCACCGCCGGCCCCATCGAACTGGAGCTGACCTCCCGCAACCTCTCCCTGTGCTTCGGCCTCCCGCTGATCGTCGAGCGCAACGAGCACGACCGCTGGACCGCCCAGGGCCTGCCCCTGCGCTAGCGCACCCCCGGCGGACGGCCGCCGCGCCCTGTCCGGCCGCGCCCACCCGACCTACCATGACCATGTGGACATCGACGCATGGGTGTGGTGGCTCATCGGCGCGGTCGGACTGGGCATTCCCCTCGTCCTCACCGCGATGCCGGAGTTCGGCATGTTCGCCGTCGGCGCCGTCGCCGCCTCCGTCACGGCGGCCCTCGGCGCCGGAGCGGTGGCCCAGGTCCTGGTCTTCGTCATCGTGTCGGTCGCGCTGATCGCCGTCGTCCGGCCGATCGCCAACCGGCACCGCGACCAGCGGCCCCAACACCGCAGCGGCATCGAGGCGTTGAAGGGCAGAACCGCCGTCGTACTCGAACGGGTCGACGGCAGCGGCGGCCGCATCAAGCTCGCCGGCGAGGTCTGGTCCGCCCGCACCCTCGACACGCACAGCAGTTTCGAACCCGGCCAGTCCGTCGACGTCGTGGACATCGACGGAGCGACCGCGGTCGTCATGTGAGCAAGCAGCCCACCCGCGGCCCCGGGGTCTGCGAGACTCCGCTCAACGGGGCAGCACAGACAGCCGGAAGGGCACGGGGAACCGCATGCAACCGATCATCATCGTCCTGATCATCCTGGTGGTACTGGTCTTCATCGCCCTGGTCAAGACGATCCAGGTGATCCCGCAGGCCAGCGCCGCCATCGTCGAGCGGTTCGGCCGCTACACGCGCACCCTCAACGCGGGCCTCAACATCGTCGTCCCGTTCATCGACTCCATCCGCAACCGGATCGACCTCCGCGAACAGGTCGTCCCCTTCCCGCCGCAGCCGGTCATCACCCAGGACAACCTGGTCGTCAACATCGACACCGTCATCTACTACCAGGTGACCGACGCCCGCGCCGCGACGTACGAAGTGGCCAGCTACATCCAGGCCATCGAGCAGCTCACCGTCACCACGCTGCGCAACATCATCGGCGGCATGGACCTGGAACGGACCCTCACCTCCCGCGAGGAGATCAACGCGGCGCTGCGCGGGGTCCTCGACGAGGCCACCGGCAAGTGGGGCATCCGCGTCAACCGCGTCGAGCTCAAGGCCATCGAGCCGCCGACCTCCATCCAGGACTCGATGGAGAAGCAGATGCGCGCCGACCGCGACAAGCGCGCCGCGATCCTCCAGGCCGAGGGCGTCCGGCAGTCCGAGATCCTGCGCGCCGAGGGTGAGAAGCAGTCCTCCATCCTGCGCGCCGAGGGTGAGGCCAAGGCCGCCGCCCTCAAGGCCGAGGGCGAGGCCCAGGCCATCCGTACGGTCTTCGAGTCCATCCACGCCGGCGACGCCGACCAGAAGCTCCTCGCCTACCAGTACCTCCAGATGCTCCCGAAGATCGCCGAAGGCGACGCCAACAAGCTCTGGATCGTGCCCAGCGAGATCGGGGACGCACTCAAGGGCCTCTCGGGCGCCATGGGCAACTTCGGCCCCCTCGGCGGCGGTTCGACGGGCTTCAACCCGCAGAACCCCGGCAAGGGAGCCCCCGAGGCGGGCAGCGGCCCCGAGCGCCGCGAACAGCCCCCCATCGACTGACGGCCCTCCCCTTCGTGCATGATCGGTGAGGCCCCTCGACCTTCATGGCGGGGAGGCGACTCACTCACACAAAGGGGATGGCTCCGTCCATGTCCATGTCCATCTGGGAATCCCTCGCGGTCCTCGCCGCCGGAATCGGCGCCGGCACCATCAACACCATCGTCGGCTCCGGCACCCTCATCACCTTCCCGGTGCTGCTCGCCACCGGCCTGCCCCCGGTGACCGCCAACGTCTCCAACACCCTCGGCCTGGTGCCCGGCTCCCTCAGCGGGGCCATCGGCTACCGCAAGGAACTCCGGGGACAGCGCTCCCGCATCCTGCGGCTCGGCGCCGTCTCCCTCATCGGCGGTCTCGCCGGCGCGATCCTGCTCCTCACCCTGCCGTCGGACTCCTTCGACACGATCGTGCCCGTCCTCATCGGCCTGGCCCTCGTCCTCGTCGTCCTCCAGCCGAAGCTCGCCGCGGCCCTGCGCCGCCGCCAGGAAGCCGCCGGAGGGGACACCGGACACCCCGACGGCGGCCCGGCCCTGCTCGCCGGCATGCTCCTGTCCAGCGCCTACGGCGGCTACTTCGGCGCCGCCCAGGGCGTCCTCTACCTCGGCCTGATGGGGCTGCTGCTCCACGAGGACCTGCAACGGATCAACGCCGTCAAGAACGTGGTGGCCGCCCTCGTCAACGGCATCGCCGCCGTCTTCTTCCTCTTCGTCGCCGAGTTCGACTGGACGGCCGTCCTCCTCATCGCCGTCGGCTCCACCATCGGCGGCCAGATCGGCGCCAAGGTCGGCCGCCGACTGCCCCCGACCGTCCTGCGCGGGGTCATCGTCACCGTCGGGATCGTGGCCATCGTCCAACTGCTGCTCCGCTGAACGACGTAGCGGAAATACGCCGCGGAAAGACCTCCGCCCCGCCCGCCGCACACGGCGACGGACGGGGCGGGCGGGACGAACACGCCGGATGAGGCGGACGGGACGGGTGGGACTCAGGCGGAACGCGCCAGCCAGGCAGGCAACTCCTCCTGACCTCCCACCCCCAGCGCGAGCAGCATCGCGTCCGCCGGCGACGGCACGAAGGGCTTTCGCAACAGCGGCATCCCCGCCTCCTCCGGAGTCCGCGCCGCCTTGCGGTGGTTGTCCTCGGCACAGGACGCCACCGTGTTCAGCCAGGTGTCCCCGCCCCCCTGAGCCCTCGGCAGCACATGGTCCACGGTCGTCGCACGCTTCCCGCAGTACGCGCACCGGTGCTGGTCCCGGACCAGCACCCCCCGCCGCGACCAGGGAGCATGTCTTCGGAACGGCACCCGGACGTACCTGCACAGCCGGATCACCCGGGGCATCGGAAGGTCCACGGCGGCTGCACGCACACGCAGTTCCGGGTGGGACTGTTCCACCACGGCCTTGTCCTGGAGCACCAGAACGACGGCGCGGTTCAGCGAAACCGTCGACAGCGGCTCGAAGCTCGCGTTCAGTACCAGCGTGTCCCGCATCTCGCCCACCTCCCGTGTGCAGGCCCGCGACCACTCCGGCGGCAAGGCCCGCAACCACTCTGGCCGCGCGCGCCACGCGGGACAACGCAATAAAAATGCCCGGCCCCGGCCTCTTTTAGACCAGGACCGGGCGAACGCCGGGAGAACGATCAGGCCGCCGGCGCCTCGTACTCGCCGATCAGCTGCGCACGGCCGAGCGTGTGGAACCGCAGGTGGAAACCGACCGCGGCACACGACGCGTCCGCGTCCGGCCCCAACCGCTCCCGGTCCACCGCGTACACGGTGAACACGTACCGGTGCCGCTCCCCGGCCGGCGGGGCCGCCCCGCCGTAGTCCTTCGTCCCGTAGTCGTTGCGCACCTGCACCGCACCGGCCGGCAGCCCCTCGAACTTCCCGCTGCCCGCACCCGCCGGCAGCTCGGTCACCGAGGCCGGCAGATCGAACAGCACCCAGTGCCAGAACCCGCTGCCCGTCGGGGCGTCCGGGTCGAAACAGGTCACCGCGAAGCTCTTCGTCCCCTCCGGGAACCCCTCCCAGCGCAGCTGCGGGGAGAGGTTCCCGCCCGACAGGACCTGCGCGTCACCCAGATCCGCCCCGGGGGCGAGATCGGCACTGGTCACGGTGAAGGCGGGCACCTCGGGGTGGAAGGCGTGGGGGAGGGGAGCCCTGTTCCGCTCGGTCACTGCTGTACTCCTTGATCGAAGAAGTCCTACGGGCCCGAGACTAGTGACTAGAACCAGTTGCGCTGCGAACCGACCGACGCGATCCACTGGTTCAGGTACGCCGCCCAGTCGGTCCCCTCGTAGGAGTGCAGACCCACCTGGAAGCAGCGGTAGGTGTCGCTGCCCTCGCTGAACAGCCCCGGCTTCTTGTCCATCTCCAGCACGACGTCCATCTCGTGGCCGTCCGAGACGAAGGTCAGCTCCACCTGGTTCAGCCCCCGGTACTGCGACGGCGGCAGGAACTCGATCTCCTGGTAGAAGGGCAGCGTCTGCCGCGTCCCCCGGATGTGGCCGCGCTCCATGTCCGCACTGCGGAAGGAGAAGCCCAGCTGCCGGAACGCGTCGAGGATCGCCTGCTGCGCCGGCACCGGGTGCACGTTGATCGGGTCGAGGTCGCCCGCGTCCACCGCGCGCGCGATCTCCAGCTCCGTGCTCACCCCGATGTTCATCCCGTGCAGCGGGTGGCCCTCGAAGTGGGTGATCGGCGTCTCCGCCGGGATCTCCAGCGCGAACGGCACCACGTGCAGGGCGTTCGGCTGCACCTTGAAGGCACCGCCGAGGCGCTGCTTGGTGAAGACGACGTCCTGCTTGTACTCCTGGTCGCCCCCCTCCACCTCCACCCGCGCCTGGAGCCCGACCGACAGCCCCTCGATCTGCTGCTCCACGGCCCCGCCCTGGATCCGCACCTCGCCCTGGACGATCCCGCCCGGCACCACGTTCGGCTCGGTGATGATCGTGTCCACCGAAGCACCGCCGGCACCCAGGCTCGCGAGCAGCTTCCTGAACCCCATGTCTATCTCCCCTATACGGATACGGAATACCGATACGGATCTGCGGGGGCGGCGGCCGGACCGGTCCGACGGCCCGCCCCACCCCCTATCACTGCGGAACCTTAGGCCCCGGTTGCCGGGGCGCGCGCTCGGCTACGCTCGGCCGGATGAGCGCGCGCCCCGACCGTACGCCCCTGGCCCGGTCCTTCTTCGACCGCCCGGTCCTCACCGTGGCCCCGGACCTCCTCGGCCGGACCCTCGTCCGCCGTACCCCGGACGGCACGATGGAACTGCGCATCACGGAGGTGGAGGCGTACGAGGGGGAGGCCGACCCGGGCTCCCACGCCTACCGCGGCCGCACCCCCCGCAACGCGTCGATGTTCGGCCCGCCCGGACACGCGTACGTCTACTTCATCTACGGCATGTGGTTCAGCCTCAACCTCGTCTGCGGCCCCCCGGGCCACGCGAGCGGAGTACTGCTGCGCGCCGGGGAGGTGACGCTGGGCGCCGACCTGGCTGCCAAACGTCGTATTACGGCCAGATACCCGCGAGAACTCGCCAAGGGCCCGGCCCGCCTGGCCACGGCCCTGGACGTGGACCGCTCCCTCGACGGCACCGACCTCTGCGCGGGCCCCGACTCCCCCCTCTCCCTCCTCGCCGGCACCCCCACCCCTCCCGACCAGGTGAGCAACGGGCCGCGCACGGGAGTGGGCGGCGCCGGCGCGGCTCATCCGTACCGCTACTGGATCACCGGCGACCCGACCGTCAGCCCGTACCGCGCCCATGCGCCGCGCCGCCGCACAACTTGACTCGATCTTCGGAGCCGCCTAACGTAGCCCGAGCCGCTGGAACAGGCACTGCCATCGCAGACCTGCGGGAGCGGCAAACCCACTACCTACGACGTGCCCCTGGCGGGGTCGATTTCGGCGTGCCCGAATTCGAATCCGACAGCTCGATTATGAGTTGCAGGGAATAAGCGCTAATGTGGTGGAGCGCCGAAAGGCAAAGGCCCCCAACGGCCACCGAATTCAAATCCAAGCCGGAAACGGCGCGGAAATGATCTGGTAGAGTTGGAAACGAAGGAAGCGCCCGGAGGGCCTGGAAACAGGAACGAAGGAAGCGTCCGTACCTTGAGAACTCAACAGCGTGCCAAAAATCAACGCCAGAAGTTGATACCCCGTCCACTCCGGTGGATGAGGTTCCTTTGAAAAAGACCTGTCGGGCCTTCGGGCACTGGCAGGCAACAAACACAGCGAGGACGTTGTGACGCGTCGGTCATATTCCGACATGACGTGTCCGCTCAACGTGTGTGTGCACCGGCTGTATTCATTTACTGGCCGAGTAAACATTCATGGAGAGTTTGATCCTGGCTCAGGACGAACGCTGGCGGCGTGCTTAACACATGCAAGTCGAACGATGAAGCCCTTCGGGGTGGA